>OMVB01000036.1 GCA_900314395.1 uncultured Prevotellaceae bacterium
GGATCCCTGGACCCAGTTTACCGAGATGGCCCGGATCTACCACGAGGAGATCGCCGCCAATGCCGAAATGATCAGGGAAGCCCGTACCTACGGGGAGATCATGGAGAACAAAGAAAGCGGTCTGATCTCGGCGGTGATGACCGTGGAAGAAGGGGGCGTTCTGGAAGGGGATCTTGCCCGGCTGGACACCCTCTACGAGGAGGGGGTCCGGATGATGACCCTGACATGGAACTACGAAAACGAACTGGGCTGCCCCAACAAGGTCCCCGGCGGTATCGAGACCGACTACCGGAAATATTTCCGCTTCGTGCCCAAGACGGATAACGGCCTGAAGCCTTTTGGCTTCGAGGCGGTGGAGAGGATGGGGCAGCTTGGGATCATCGTGGACGTGAGCCATCTGTCCGACGCCGGATTCTACGATGTGGCAAAGACGGTGAAAGGCCCCTTCGCGGCCAGCCACTCCAATGCCCGCAGCCTTTGCGGATGCAACCGGAACATGACGGACGACATGATCCGCACCGTGGGAGAGCACGGCGGCGTGATCGGCCTGAACCTCTGCCCCGACTTCCTCATGGAGGCGGAGTCTGAAGAGGCCTGCCAAAGCACCATCGAAGGGATGGCGAAACATGCCCGGCACATGATGAACGTAGGCGGCCGGGAAGTGGTGGGCATCGGGACCGACTACGACGGGATCGGCAGAAACGATCTGGCCATCCACGATTTCTCCCACATGCAGGAACTGGCCGACGGCCTGGCCGCCCAGGGGTTCACCACCGGGGAGATCGAAGGCATCTGCTATGAGAACGTGCTGAGGGTGTACCGGGAGGTGCTGTAGCGCACCCTTGGATCAGAAACCCTGGATGCGGATCCCTGGATACGGATCCCCGCTCCCCCGAGGCACGAAAGCATATATCCGCTAAGGACCTGGATCCAATTACGCCATAGAAACGATCAATTACGCCATTTGCAGTAAGAATGGCGTAATTGATTTTGACAGAGGCAGTTTAATGGGGTATAATTCAATTACGCCATATAGAAGCAAATGGCGCAATTGAATCGTGCGGGGAGATTATTAATGCGAGAATACAACTACGAAAAAAAGTGGAAGGCTCTGTTGGAACCCGACATCGTTTCCCTGCTGACCAGTATCCACGAGTTTCGGGGCAAGGAAGCGCTCTTTATGGAGGCGAAAAAGGATACGCTGACCCAGCTCATGGAGATCGCCAAGATCCAGAGTACGGATGCTTCCAACCGTATCGAGGGTATCTATACCTCAGACGAACGGCTCCGTAAGATCGTCATGGAGAAGACAGTACCCAGGACGCGGACTGAGCAGGAGATTGCCGGGTACCGGGACGTTCTGACAACCATTCACGAGAGTTATGACTATATTCCCATCAAAGCGAGCAGTTTCCTCCAGCTTCACAGGGACCTGTACAAGTTCGCCGGCGCAGCGATCGGTGGCCGATACAAGGCGGGGGATAATGAGATCACGGAGATCGACGCAGAGGGAACCCGGACGATCCGTTTTCAGCCGGTGTCTGCCTGGGAGGCTGGGGAGCACATCGATCAGCTATGTGAAGCCTATCGGGCGGTGATGGATAAGCCGAATCTGGATCCCCTGCTGATCATGCCCATGTTCGTTCTGGACTTTCTCTGCATCCATCCTTTCTCCGACGGCAACGGCCGAATGAGCCGCCTGCTCACCTTGTTGCTGCTCTACAAGTCCGGTTATCATGTGGGGAAGTACATCAGTATTGAGAAGATCATCAACGACGGAAAAGACAGTTACTACGAAGCCCTCCAGGAAAGCTCCCGAGGCTGGCATGAGGGCAAAAACGATTATCTGCCCTTTGCGCGATACCTTCTGGGTGTCGTGGTGGCAGCATACCGGGAGTTCTCCGGAAGGGTCGAACTCCTCAGCAACAGAGGCCTGAGCAAGCCGGAGAGCATCCGGGAGGTCATCAAGGGGACATTGGGGAAGATCACTGCAGCGGAGATCATGGAACAGTGTCCGGATATCAGCCATCGAACGGTCCAGCGCACGCTGAAGGCACTTCAGGACAGCGGGGAGATCATCAAGATCGGTGGTGGACGCTATACATCGTATACCTGGAACAGGGAGAAGGAGTCATGATTACAGGAGAACTGAAAAACAAAGTCGACGGCATATGGGATGTGTTCTGGGCAGGAGGTTTGACCAACCCGCTGGATGTGATCGAGCAGATCACGTATCTCATGTTCATCCACGATCTGGATGAAGCGGATACTAGAAAAGCCAAGGAGAGCGCCATGCTGGGGCTGCCTTTTGAGAGCATATTCACCGGGGAGGTTCGTGTCGGGGATCGAACCATTGACGGCAATCAGCTGAAGTGGTCGGTCTTCCGAGATTTCCCGGCGGAGAGAATGTATTCCGTGATGCAGGAATGGGTATTCCCGTTTATCAAGGAACTTCACGGGGATAAGGAGAGCGCCTATTCCAAGTATATGGGCGATGCCATCTTCAAGGTACCGACGCCGCTGATGCTCTCCAAGGTCGTGGACAAACTGGACGATATCTTCGCCGATATGGCTGAGGCCCACGACGTGGATGTCCGGGGTGATGTTTACGAATACCTGCTGA
>OMVB01000095.1 GCA_900314395.1 uncultured Prevotellaceae bacterium
ACCGCGCTTATACTACGGTATCGCTGACCGGTGAAAAATTGAACATTGGTTCTGCTACTCAGCTTACCCTTGTTACTGGTAGTAAGTCTGGTACTTTTGCTCTTCAGGATGGTTCGAAATATCTGAATGCTGTTAGTGATGAAAATCACCTGAAATCCGAGGCAACCGAGGTTACAGATATTTCTTCTTGGACAATTACAGTGAACAAGAAAGGCGCTAAAATCTTCAATGTATCTCTGACTTCCCGCGAGATTCAGCAGAATTCGTCCAATAATGCTTTCTCTACTTATAAATCTACCCAGAAGCCGATTTTGATTTATAAGCAGTACTCTGTCCCTGAACTGGCGGCAATCTCCATTTCACTTACTCCGGATCACGCTAATAAGACAATCACCGTTGAGTGGACTGATGTTGCAAACGCTACCAATTATGAGGTAACGTGCACGGGAAAAGAAGCCCAAAACATTGCTCCAGGCGTAGAAGAAGCCACATTCACCGGCCTGGCCTATGACACTGAGTACACAATTACAGTTACCGCAACTGCCGCAGGCTATGGTTCTTCATCTGATAGCAAGACCCAGACATTGGTAAATCCTGCCGCAAAGACGATCACTCGCGAGAAAGCATCCATTACCGGCATTTCTGCCGCAGGTGGAACGTCAACAGAGTCTGGCGTATACTCCCTCACTAATGCTACGGATTCAGATCTGACTGCAACCCCCGATGGAACTGTCGTGACAGCGGCAAGTGTATCCGGAGGCGCTCTTACATATACTGTAGCAGCTAACACAGGTGCAGCAAGAGATGGCAGCGTAACTATCGCTGTTGAAGGCGGTAACAGTATTACGGTAACCATCAGCCAGCTCGCAGGATCGACCGACTGGAGCACTGTCTATACCAGTAATGTCACGATGACAGGAGGAACTAATGGTTCGACATGTACGGTTAGTATTGCAAGCGAACAGTATGACGGTATTAAAGTCGGTACTAGCAGTAAAGGTGGTGACATGACCATTACTGTCCCTGCTCATAAGACGAAGCTTTATGTTCATGCTGCAGCTTGGAAAGGCGTCACAGATTTATCACTTAATATTACTGGTGCAACCACCACTCCGACCTCTATAAGTTTGACTGCCGATAATGGCATATCTAACAATTCGCCATTTACATTCAGTGGAGATCCTTCAACATCCAGCTACTTCTTTGAGATATCAGTCCCCGATTCTGCTACAGCAACAACTCTGAAGTTCACAACAAGTGCGAATAAGAGATTTGTTATTTGGGGAGCAAATGCTGAGTGACTCCCATCCGGAGGCGGAACCTCCGGGGATGGAAACATCACCGCCGTCTCACACTCTAATGTAAGCGCGTCAGGGGCAACCCTGACCGCTTCGTTTGAAGGAGTGAGAACCTCTCCGGCCCCGCAGGAAGCGGGATTCCGGATTGGCACAAATCCGAGCTCTTTGACACTTAAGACCGTCTATACCAACGATCTTCTGGACAGCGCCTCCGGTGAATTCACCGCAGATGTGAACAGCCTTTCGCCCTCAACCACCTACTACTATCAAGCCTTCATGACCGTAAGCGACGGGAATGGCGGTTATACGGAGATTGTAAGCGACACCATCGGCAGTTTCACCACTACAGACAATGTCCCGGACACTCCGTCCGGATGGCTGGAACTCCCGGCAACGACAGGAAGCGAGGACTATGTTGGTGTGTTTTATGGCGAAGACGGCAGCTCGGAGGAGTACAGGAATTATAGCTACAACTACAGTTATACCTACTACGCCTCCCTCTGGACGGCTTATCCGCTGACCAAGGCATTGACAACAGGCTCTGCCTCAACCAGCAGTTGGCGCTTCAACCCCAACATCGACCAGAGCAAGCAGGTGAGCATCACCAAGAACAGCTACGGCACGATGTACGGGAACGACACCTACTCCCGTGGTCACCAGTGTCCCAATGCCGACCGAAAGAGCGACGACACCATGAACCTGCAGACATACTACGCCACCAACCAGACGCCTCAAATTCAGCAAAACTTCAACCAAGGAATCTGGAGCTCTTTGGAGGATGCGGAAAGGGCGCTCGTCAGCAGTAATGCCAGCGAGGTCGTATATGTGGTCACTGGTCCAGCCTATAGGACGGTTGGCGGAAGCGAGACCATTTCATACCTGACCGGGGCTACCGGAAAGAATGCGAATCCGACGCAACTCCCTGTCCCTAACTACTATTGGAAAGCCTTCCTGAAGGTCAAATGGAACGGGAATACGGTCACAAGTGCATCGGCCATTGGATTCTGGTTTGAGCATAAGACATACACCGGCGATAGTTATACCAACTACGCAGTCAGTGTAGACTTCATTGAGCAAAAGACCGGCTTCGACCTCTTCGCCAATCTGCCCGGAGACAACACCTCCGGCATAGAGAAAACAGCCGAAGCCAATACCAGCTGGACCTCATTCCAGAGCTTCTGACGGTTGTAGTCAATAAATGAGAGTAGCAGTCACTTCGATGCAATTGCATTTGAGTGGCTGCTATTTTCATATATCACATCACAGTTGCAGAGACTTTGCCATCCTATTAATACAGCGTCTTTTCTCCTCAAATCCAGGATGCACATATAGGTCCATCGTTGTTGCCAGAGAAGAATGTCCCAAGATGACCGAGACCGTCTTGTAATCGCATTTGCTCTCAATGCAGCGGGTGGCAAAGCTGTGGCGGAGTGCATGGAACCGAGTGGGAGGGATTCCTAGCCGGGAGAGTAGTTTTCGGAAATAATCACGATAGTAGCGGGGTTCAAGAGGGTCCACGCCATTTGAAACGACATAGAAATCATCGGACATAACCTTTCGCAGCGGACGTATTATCTTCATCAGATCTTTGCAGATGGGGATATCGCGCTGTGAGGATGCCGTTTTAGGACTGCCGACGCTCAGTGAATAATTCTTCTCCTCTCCATCAGATAGCCATATTCGCTGAATTGTCTTTGTGATGTGGATTTCTCCGGTGACGATATCCAGATCCTTCCACTGTAGGGCGCTGATCTCTCCGATGCGTAAACCGCTGTATAGGCAAATAAGAATGCCAAGATTCCGGAAAGAGAAATTTGCTTGAAGGTAATTGAGCAGCTTTCGCTGCTCGATCGGGGACAGGACCGGAACATCTTCGTTGCTCCTTGCCGTCGTTGGAAAATGAATCTCATATAGGATGTGCGGCCATGCTCCCCGCTTCTCCCCAAAACGTAGAATCATTTTCAAGATCATCAGAACATCCCGGATACTGTGGATGGACAAACCTTGGGCTAAAAGTCCGTCGGCAAAGCGCTGGATTACTTCTTCTGATAGTTCTTCCGGCGTTATACTGTCAAAGAATGGCAGGATATGTTTGTTGGTGATCTGGACATAAACCGCATAAGTTGAGGGTTTGACCCATCGACGCTTGTCTGCTTTCCAAAGAGCAGTTACTTCATGAAATGTTGTTTGTGACATTGTACTTGAAATTTGATTAAGGAGATAATAACATAATTTCAAGCCGTATACTGTACAATAAAAAAAGGCGGCCACTGTTACATGACCACCCTTAAAACATAGCATCTGTTATCAGAAGTTTTGGAACGTCTGCCAGTTGCTGTTGGCCTCTGCCGTTTCTTCAATGGAATCCGGCAGGTTGGCGAACAGGTCAAGCCCTGTCCAAGACTCTATGTCATTGACACTGACAGCGTAGTTGGTATAGGTGGAATTGTTGTACTCTTTGTGCTCAAACCAAAAGCCGATGGTGCTGGCACTAGTAACGTTTCCACTTCCGTCGCGGTTTACCTTCAGCAGAACCTTCCAATAGTAGTTGGGAACCGGGGCTCGCTTGGTGTCTGCCTTGGGGAGAATCCAAGTTACATCTTCGCTTCCTCCAACCTTCTGGAATACCGGGCCTGTGGCCACATACAGGGTGTCTGTGGTAGCCGCCTGCGTCCTTACGGCCTGCTCCAGCTGCTGCCAGATTCCTCCGTTGAACTTGTTCTGGATCTGCGGAGTGCTGTTGATGGCATAGTAGGTCTGCTGCACCATCGTCTGGTTGTACTGGCGATCAGCATCGGGAATCTGGTGACCACGGGCATAGTACTCGTTTCCGCTTGTTGAGAAGGGATCGGAGTATTCCGTGTCGCCCAGATAAACGTTGTAGCTATTTGTCCAGATGTTAATCTGGTAGCTGGAGCTAATGCCCTGTGCTGCTGCCCAGCTGCCGCTATACTTATTGGAGCCGGAGTAGGTATCTGCGTACAGTGGATAAGCAATCCACATGGACGAGTACCAGTCCTTGTCGTACAGGTAGGTATAGTTGCGGGCGTTGCTGCCGTCCCGGTAAGTCCCCGTCAGGAGCGAGCTCCCGGAGGAGGAGCGGGGCAGCTCAAGCCACCCCGTTCCGTAACCGGAGTCATCGGTGGAGTTTCCTCCCCCGGAGGTTCCGCCTCCGGATGAACTTCAATTCTCCCAAGTGATATCTACTTCTGTTAAATAAAGTGCAGATGATGAACTCTTGAAGCCAATGAACTGGTAGTCTCCAGTTAAGGTTACTTCGACTGCGCTAGTACTGTAATCGATTGTGGTAAGAAGTGTGCCTTGCTTGCTTGTATTATACAAATCTGCTGCACTTTCATAAGCAGTGTTCTTCCCATAAACTTGCAATTTCCTAGCGCTGTTTGTATTGCTGTTCCAAGTAACCTTTATTTTCTTCGCTTTACCACCGGAGGTTGTAGTTACAACACCCTCATCGCTTCCTGACGTGCGTAATTGAATTGAGCTGTTACCACCAGCTGATTTACCAGCATAAATAGCGGTACTTGCGGAGCCATTTTTATTCGTCCACGCAGTATAATTTGTTCCTGTTATGCCGGTCCAGCTTTGAGTGAGAATATCAACATAAGTCTGAGGGGTAGAGCTTGAATTGGCATCCTGAGCGACATTGATTGTTGCAGAAACGTCCGTTCTACCATTCTTTGTAAGAGTGATTGTTATGGAGCCTGTACGAGCATTCCCGTCATTGGCACTAACAGAGTAAGT
>OMVB01000100.1 GCA_900314395.1 uncultured Prevotellaceae bacterium
GTCACGGTCCCGCATGGGCCAACTCCCTGTTCGAGGACTTCTGCGAGTTCGGTCTTGGTATGAAGCTCGGTTCTGACCGCGCTCGTGATACTGTTGCCGCTTGGATGGAGAAGGGTCTTGAGTGCACTTGCTGCACAGACAAGATGAAGGCTCTCTACCGCCAGTGGCTGGACAACCGCAACAATGCGGCTGTTACCCGCGAGGTGGCAGACAAGATCATCCCTCTTGTAAAAGAATGCGACTGCGACGTTTGCAAGAAGCTTTATGAGTACAGGCACTTTATCGCTTCCCGCAGCCAGTGGATCTTCGGCGGCGACGGTGCTTCTTACGATATCGGTTACGGCGGCCTTGACCACGTACTTGCCAGCGGTGAGAATGTAAACATCCTTGTTCTTGATACAGAGGTTTACTCCAACACCGGCGGTCAGTCTTCAAAGGCCACCCCTGCTGGCGCAATCGCTAAATTCGCCGCTTCCGGTAAGAAGATTCGCAAGAAAGACCTTGGTATGATGGCCATGAGCTACGGTTATGTTTACGTAGCGCAGGTTGCCATGGGTGCAAGCCCTGTTCAGTACCTGAACGCCATCAAGGAGGCCGAGGCTTACGATGGTCCTTCACTCATCATCGCTTACGCACCTTGTATCAACCATGGTCTTAAGGCCGGTATGGGCCTTAGCCAGAAGGAAGAAAAGCTCGCAGTTGACTGCGGTTACTGGCATCTTTACCGCTTCAATCCTCTCCTTGAGGAGCAGGGCAAGAATCCGTTCAGCCTTGACAGCAAGGAGCCTGATTGGGCTAAGTTCCAGGATTTCCTGAAGGGTGAGGTTCGTTTCGCTTCTTTGCAGAAGCTCTTCCCCGAGCATGCAGGTGAGCTGCTTGCCAAGACAGAGGAGTTTGCAAAGGTTCGTTACAATACCTACAAGAAACTCTCCGGTAAAGAGTAATCTTTACCTTGCATAAAAATATATCCCCAAAGCCATGGACCCTTATTATTTGGCTTTGGGGATATATTTTTTTGCAAGGAAACTACCGTAGTGATTCTTTTAAGAGGTGGCAGACGGTGCGGCCGGCAAATTCCGGGAGAGGGTTGAAGTGAATGTCGAAGGTGAACTCCGGGAGGCGCACAGGAAGGCGCATCAGGCGACCGTCCTTGATTTCATCGGCAGCCGCCGGTTCCGGAAGAATTCCTACTATATGATCCGACGTCCTGACCATCGCCTTTATAAGTTCTGCTGATGATGAACATACGCAAACGCGTGCCAGGATATCCGGAGCCAGGAACTGGCGGTAGCCGTCCCATACGGCAAATTTGTTGGAAACATGGACTCCGGCGATTGTGGAAAACGGCAGCCTGTCGTCCTCAGAGGCCGATGCCGCCTGGAACATAGACCTGTTAACCGGAGAAGCCACAAGCGCAGCGTCCATAACACCCGCAAGGCGGCTCTCCCCTTCAAAGTCCATCGTCTTTGGGCTGGGAGACGCCGTAATCTCTACATCAGCGTCGTCGGGGCGGCCAAAGTGGGAACCGGGCACCTGCAACAGGTCCGGTTCTTCCTCTTCCTTTTCAAAAACGGAAGAGGCAATTCCGGCCTCAGCACTGCATGGAACCACCTCAAAGGCCAGTTCGGGGTGGGACGATGCAAGATCGGACAGGGCATGGGGAAGTATATAATCGGCGCAGATGGCATCGGCGGCAATCTTAACCGGACGGCCGGAGGTAGCAAGCCCCTGCTCCCCGAACATCCTGTCAGCGGCATCATACCAATAATTTATATTCTGCGCGTAGCGGATGAAGGAGCGGCCGGCGTCAGTAAGGAATACATCCCCGCGGCGGCGCTCAAGAAGCTGTACGCCAAGGCTCTTTTCCAAAGATGTAATATTCTGGCTCACAGCAGGTTGCGAAACCCCAAGCTCGCGTGCGGCAAGGGTGAAACTGCCAAGACGGGAGACCGTCAGGAAAACCTTCAGTTTGAAATCCTCAAAATAATCGGCCATATAAATAAGAAAAACTTATAACAAAGATATATAGAATCTGTAGAAAAAACACACAACTGGCCGGAAATTTGTTAAATTTGCAGGGAGATAGCGTAAGCTGTAAGACAAAACAAGCTTATTATTTAAAAACCATATTGCAAATGAAGAAATTCATCTTTTCTATCGCAGCGCTGCTCCTTGGAGCAAGCGCTATGTTTGCACAGCCCTTCCAGAACCTGCCCAACGACCCGGCAGTAAGGGTTGGCAAACTGGAGAACGGCCTTACTTATTACATCCAGCGTAATGAGAAACCTGCAGGCCGCGCAGAATTCTATCTGGCAACAGACGTAGGCGCCATCCAGGAGACCCCGGACCAGGACGGTCTGGCCCACTTCCTGGAGCACATGTGCTTCAACGGCACAAAAGACTTCCCCGGCAAGGGCATCCTTGACTGGCTCCAGAGCATCGGCGCATCATTCGGCGGAAACGTTAACGCCTCAACCGGCGTAGAGCAGACAATCTACATGCTCAACAACATCCCCCTGATTCGCCCTACAGTTATCGACACCTGTATTCTCATCATGCAGAACTACGCCCACTACGTGCTCAACGAGCCGGAAGAGATTGACAAGGAGCGCGGTGTAATCGTAGAGGAACGTCGTTCCCGCCGTAATGCACAGTGGAGAATGCACGAGAAATCTCTCCCCTACTATTATGGTGACAACAAGTTCGGTGAGTGCACGCTCATCGGCAGCCAGGAGAACCTCCTTAACTTCAAACCGGAGAGCATCGTAAACTTCTACAAAACTTGGTATCATCCTGACATGCAGGCGTTTATCGTTGTTGGCGATGTTGACGTAGACTATGTAGAAGGCAAGATCAAGGAAATCTTCGGCGTAATACCCAAGGAAGAGAATCCCCAGGCAAAGGCCACCTTCCCGTTCCAGGAATTCAGCGAGCCCCGCATCGGTATCATCACCGACCCTGAGGCTACCGGCGTAAACTTCGAGGTTCTTTGGGAGATGGAGGCAGATCCCAAGGAGTTCAACAGCACCGTTCAGGCCTTCCTCTACAGCAATATCAAGGAAATCATCAGCCATGTGGCAGAGGAGCGCTTCAATGACATCACTGCAAAGGCAGACGCCCCGTTCCTGAACGCAGGACTGGGTATCGGCAACCTCAACAGGTTCGTAGAAGTTGTCATGGGCACCGTTTCAGCCAAGGAAGGTGAGGCACTCTCAGCACTTGAGGCCTTCCTTACAGAGGTAGAAAAACTCCGCCGCTTCGGTATCACAGAGGACGAGTTCAACCGTGCCAAGGACGACATCCTGGCTAATTACGAGTCTTCCGCAAAGAAGGCCGACACCCGCCAGAACTCCCAGCTGGTTTACCCTCTCATCTACAACTTCTTTGAGAACCAGCCTTTCATGGAGCCCAACCAGGAGTACCAGCTTGCACAGGCTATATTCTCACAGATTAACTACCAGATTATCAACCAGATAATCCCCGAACTGATAAAAGGCCAGAACAGCATGGTTGTAGTTTACAAAGGCCCCGAGAAAGAAGGTCTTGCAACTCCCGTGGCAGAGGAAATCACCAAGGTTCTTGAGACTGTTCGCAACGCCGACATCAAAGCCAACGTAACAGAGGATCTTCCCAAAGCCTTCCTTGACCCTGAGGCTCTTCCCGGCAGCAAGGCAAGCGCAGCCCAGGCCGATCCCTTCGGCGCACAGGTTTACACCCTTGGCAACGGCGTCAAGGTTATCCTTTACAAGAACGACGTACAGAAAGACCGCGTAAGCATCGATCTGAGCAAGGACGGCGGTGAAAGCCTCATCGCTACAGAAGACCTTGACAGCTTCGACGACAGCATCTTCGGTTCATACCTCAACAACACCGGTGTGGCCGGCTTCTCCGGAATGACCGTCACCAAGATGCTCGCAGGAAAGAACTTGTCCGTCAGTCCTTTCATCAACTCACTGAGGCACGGAATCCAGGGTTCAAGCACCCCTAAGGACATTGAAACAGCTCTCCAGCTCGTCTACCTGTTCTACACCCAGCCCCGCTTCGACGCAGAAGAGTTTGGCCAGGGCGTAAAACAGCTCCAGTCCCTCCTTCCCAACCTTGTAAACCAGCCTAACTACAAGTTCCAGCAGAGCATGTACAAGGCGCTTTTCGGAGACAATCCCCGTATGGGCATCATTTCCCTTGAGACTCTTGAGAAGGCCAACCTTGCCACCATCGAAAAGAATTATCGCAAGCTCTTTGCCGATGCTGCCGGAGCTACCCTCCAGATCAGCGGCGATATCGACATCGACACCGTTCTTCCTCTCGTAGAGAAATACATCGGCTCACTGCCCGCAGGCAAGAAGGCCACCAAGTTCGTAGACTGGAACAACGACATTCTCCCGGGTGCAAGGGTAATCGACAACGCAGTTGACATGGAGACTCCCAAGACTACCGTGCTCCGCGTATTCTCCGCCCCCGTTAAGTTCGACCGAAAGAAAGAAGTTGCCCTTGAGGCTGCCACCTATATCCTTAACATGAGGTATGTTACCTCCCTGCGTGAGGATGAAGGCGGCACCTACGGCGCCCAGGTAATTGACGGCATGAGCTTCGAGCCCAAGGACAGGGCCCTGCTGCAGATTTACTTCGACTGCAAGCCAGCCGTTGCCGACAAGCTCCTTTCTCTTGCCGATGAAGGCTTGAAAGCACTCGCCAAGGACGGTGCAACCGCCGAGGAGTTCGACATGGCCAAGAAGAATCTTGAAAAGAAGATTCCTGAGAGCCGCGAGACCCTTGGTTACTGGACCGGCGTAGTACGTGACTACCACCGTTACGGCTTCGACCGCAACGCAGACTACGAGGCAGCTGTTGCAGCTCTTACCCCGGAGGCAATTAAGGACATCCTTCAGGAAATCCTTGCCGCCGGCAACTCTGTAGACGTTATCATGCGTCCCGCCAAGACCGCCGAAGCCGAATAATGCTCCGCCAACGGGGCAGCGCCCGCGGCAGCTAACTGACTGAACCACAGAGCTTTAAGTAAAAATGGTTACCCCAAAACGGGGTAACCATTTTTGCGTTGCTCGCTGCCTGTCAGCCTCTTAGCCGCCACGGGCTTTTACTCAATAGCCCCGCAAACGAACAGGTTTACAATGGGACGTAACGGAGAGTTAGTGG
>OMVB01000028.1 GCA_900314395.1 uncultured Prevotellaceae bacterium
GACGCCAAGCCCCAGCGGCAGATCGTCCACGCCGCGCTGGAGGCCGAGGACATCGCAGGCGAATACGAAAGCGACAGCCGGGAAGGCCTGCGCAAGCTTCTGCGGGAAGCCGAGCGCCTGGAGGAAGGCGGTCTGTGCCGCTGCCTGGACCTGTGGGCCCACCTGCTGATGCCGGAAACGGCCACGCTGCTGGATTATCTGCAGAGCCCCATCGTGCTGGTGGATACCCCGGACCGCTGCCGCACCCACATGGACGACTGCCTGCAAAGCTACTATAACGACCTTTCCCTGGCCGTGGAGCGCATGGAGGCCGTGGCCGAGCAGCAGGGGCTGCTGCTCCCCTGCGAGGACGCGCTGTCCCTCGTCAACGCCCGGGACATGATCAGCGTGCAGGAATTCCTGCGGGGCTGCGCGGGCTTCAAACAGGGAAAGCCTGTCAAGCTGGACATCCTGGCCGCGCCCCAGTATCACGGCAGCGTCCGCGACCCGGACAATGACATGGCGGAATGGCGCAGGGAAGGGGCGGACGTCTTTCTGCTCTCCGGCGGCGAAGCCCGCGGGGAACGGCTGCTGGACACCCTGCGCACGGTGGAAGCCAGGCTGGACGACCACATCCGCATCCTGCCCCTGGCCCTGAGCCACGGCTTTCTGTGGCCGCAGGCGGGGCTGCACATTCTGTCCGACAGCGACATATACGGCGCGTCCCGCAAAAAGGCCCGCAGCCAGCAGAATTCCGGCCAGCGCATCGAGGCCTTCACCGATCTGAAGGAGGGCGACTACGTGGTGCACGAGATGCACGGCGTGGGCGTCTACATGGGCGTCACCCGCATCCAGAGCGAAGGCGCCTGGCGGGACTACCTGCTGATCCAGTACAAGGGCAGCGACAAGCTGTACGTGCCCACCGATCAGTTTGACCGGGTGCAGAAATACATCGGCTCCACCGAAGCGCCGCCGCCCGTCAACAGCCTCAGCGGCGGCGAATGGCAAAAGCAGAAATCCAAGGTCAAGGCGGGCCTCAAAAAGCTGGCCTTCAACCTGGTGCAGCTCTACGCCGACCGGGAATCCACCCCGGGCCACGCCTTTGCCCCGGACAACGCCTGGACGGCCCAGTTCAACGACGGCGTGCCCTACGAATTGACCCCCGACCAGACGCACGCGGTGGAGGACATCAAGCGGGACATGGAGTCCGACCGCAACATGGACCGCCTGCTGTGCGGCGACGTGGGCTACGGCAAAACCGAGGTGGCCATGCGCGCCGCCTTCAAGGCCGTCAGCGACGGCAAGCAGGTGGCGCTGCTGGCTCCCACCACCATCTTGGCCCAGCAGCACTATTACACCTGCAAAAACCGATTCAAGGATTTCCCCGTCAACATCGACGTGGTCAGCCGCTTCCGCACGGCCAAATCCCAGCGGGAAGCCCTGGCCAACGTGATGTCGGGCAAGACGGACATCCTGGTGGGCACCCACCGGCTGCTGAGCAAGGACGTGCATTTTAAGGATCTGGGCCTGCTGATCATCGACGAGGAGCAGCGCTTCGGCGTCACCCACAAGGAGCAGATCAAGCACATGAAAAAGACCGTGGACGTGCTGACCCTCAGCGCCACGCCCATCCCCCGCACCCTGCACATGAGCATGGTGGGCGTGCGGGACATGAGCCTGCTGGAAACGCCTCCCGAGGAGCGCATTCCGGTGCAGACCTATGTGATGGACTACAACGAAGGCGTGGTGCGCAGCGCCATCCTGCGGGAGATCGGCCGGGGCGGCCAGGTGTACTTCCTCTACAATCGCGTGGCCAACATCGACGCCTTCGCCGCCCGCCTGCGGCAATTGGTGCCCGAGGCCCGCATCGCCATCGGCCACGGCCAGATGCAGGAGCACGCCCTGGAGGACGTGATGCTGGATTTCTACGCGGGCAAATACGACGTGCTCCTGTGCTCCACCATCATCGAAAACGGCCTGGACGTGCCCACCGCCAACACCATGATCGTCTACGACGCCGACCGCTTCGGCCTCAGCCAGCTCTACCAGCTCCGCGGCCGCGTGGGGCGCTCCAACCGCGTGGCCTACGCCTATTTCACCGTGCGGCCCGATAAAATGCTCTCTGAGACCGCCGAAAAGCGCCTGGCCGCCATAAGGGAATTCACGGAGTTCGGCGCGGGCTTCCGCATCGCCATGCGCGATCTGGAGATCCGCGGCGCGGGCGACATCTTCGGCGCGGAGCAAAGCGGCCACATCAGCACCGTGGGCTACGACATGTACTGCAAGCTCATCGAGGAGGCCGTCCGGGAGGCCCGGGGCGACGCGCCGGTGCCGGACGAGCTGGAGCCCCGGGTGGATCTCAAGGTCAACGCCTTCCTGCCCGACAGCTACATCCGCGGCGGCAGCCAGCGGGTGGAGATCTACAAGCGCATCTCCGGCCTGCGGTCCATGGAGGACCGGGCGGACATCATCGACGAGCTCATCGACCGCTTTGGCGACATCCCGGAGAGCGTCATGACGCTGCTGGACGTGGCCCTGGTCCGCGCCCTGTGCGTACGTCTGGGCATCGACGTGGTGCGCCGCCAGAACGGCATTGTCATGCTGCGCTTCGACGTGCGCTACCTGCCCGATCTCAATAAGCTCAGCGCCGCCCTGGAAGGCCGGAAGCTGAAATTCTCCACCGGGCGCACCGCCAGCCTGCTGCTGCCCCTCACCGAAAAGCATACCGACGCCGACGCCCTCAAGATCCTGTGCGCCGAGCTCAGCGCGGTGGTGGGGACGATGGAGGCGGAGTAAAAAAAGATCGGTTTGGAAAACAGGAATTGGCAAGGGGGAACGTTCGAGGCCTCCGCGGCCTCGAGCTCTGCGCCAGGGCCCGCTTGGGCCCTGGACCCATCCCGGCGAAC
>OMVB01000178.1 GCA_900314395.1 uncultured Prevotellaceae bacterium
TTACAACAGGTACAGCCCGGCATACATTTGCTACAAGGATGCTCCAAGCCGGAGTCCCTATCGAATTCATATCAGATTCCATGGGACACTCAAGGATATCCACAACCCAGTTCTACCTGGAAGGATACACAAAAGAACAAAGGTTGTCATACGCTAAAGCTTTGAAGGTCGATAAATAGAATAAAGGAGGTCATTTCTGGCCTCCTTGATTGGCAGCTACGCTGCCTCCTATTATCATTCAAACTTAATACAAATACCAACGTTCCAAGGCAGGCTGCTGTGAAGCACCCTGCCTTGTTTTTTTTGAGGCCCGACAACAAAGAAGGGATGGAACTCTCCACCCCTTCAATGAAACAAGTCTATTTCCTTAATCAAAGTATGATCTCTCCGCCACCGCCGTCGTCCCAGTCATCCTCCCAGCTCGTGCTCGTTCCGGAGATAATCGTCATCGTACATGTCTCAGACGTATTGAGGAACTTAGCATAATCGGCATGGGTCGTCTTCAGGGCAACGGTGATTGTAACGCTGCCTTCAGCAACACCTGTTACCACACCGGCAGTCGTCACTGTCGCACGGGCCGTAGCACTGCTGCTCCAGTTGAAGTCGGTATTGGACATCGCTGTCTCACCGGACTCCGTTCCTGCAGAGGATACCAGATAACGCTTGACTAAGAAGGTCTTGCTCTTGCTGATCCCAAGCTCGTAGTTATCCGCAGTCTTAGGACTGATCTTGAACCTGTAAGCAGAGAAATCAACTGTTGCACTAGCAGAGTATCCGTTATAGATTGCCCTTATTGTAGCAGATCCGTAAGAGACGGCAGTCACCTTACCCTTATCAGTTCCGGTATTATTCACAGATACATTGCTGCTTCCGGAATAATGACTCCATGTGGTTCCGCTATCAGTCGTCACGTTCGTACCACTGTCTTCCACACCATTGGTGGTTGTGTAATAAGTGGCAGTAAGACTGATCGTCTCTCCCTTCATGGCACTTGACGAGCTCGGAGTAACGGCAAGCCTGTGGCTTACTACGTTGTTAACCGTCAATGAAGATGTCACTTCAATATTGTTATACTTCGCATACTCAGCGACACTGCTCTTAAGGGTAGCCTTAATCGTCGTGGCACCACCACCAGCTCCCGTTGCTATGCCTGCAGCACTCACGGTAGCCACCGTGGTAGAAGTAGACGTCCAGTTGAAGTCTGATGCACTCATGGCCGTCGGAGTCGTTCCAGTAGAATAAAGTGAACCATTGCGGTAAATATCCGTATAACGGCTGATACTGTAAGACTGAGTCTCATTCCAGCTGATCGTTGCACTTGCGGGACTAATTACCAGGCGGTACTTCTCTACATCCACATTACCAAAGGCAACTGTCTGGGATGCCGTATAGGTGTTACCGCCATAAGAGTAAGAAGCCTGTACGGTACCGCTGCCACCGGTTGTGGCGCTTACAACTCCGGCACTGGTGACACTGATATTCGGTCCACCGGAAGTGACAGTCCAAGTAGGAGTAACGGCTACACCAGCATTCTTCACACCATTAGTGGTCGTGTAGAACTTCGCAGAAAGCGTAATAGTAGAACCAACACTTACACTTGCCGTTGCAGGGCTTGGAGTAATCTCAAGGGAATAAGTGATTACATCGTTGAATGTGACATTCACACTTGTTGTCAATCCACCGTAAGATGCTGATACCGTAGTAGTCACACCTGCGGATGCAGTTACCTGGGCATAAGTTGTACCCATAGTCACAGTCACTTTGGAATCACCCCTGGTCCATGAAGTACCGACATTGAGTGTTACGTTCTCGACACCCGTCTCGCTACCATTGTAATAGGTATAATAGGTAGCAGTAAGGTTAATCGTCTGTCCTACATTCACAGCTGCAGGAGCAGCAGGAGTGATGACAAGAGAATGGGTTGTCTTGTTGAACGTAATTGTCACTTCGTCCGTCAGCTCTCCGTCGCCGGGATTGTACCTTGCACGGATAACGGCTGTGCCGTAATCGGTTGCCGTAACGGCTCCTGAAGCGGAAACACTGATATTGGTGCTGCCAGACTTACGGTCCCAGGTAGGAGTAATCGTCGTGCCGGCATCAGGTGTGCCGTCAGTAACGACATAGAGCTTCGCAGAGAGTGATATCGTCTCACCTACGTTCTTCGTCAGAGGAGAACCGATGATATCAATATACTTGGAAGTAAGGGCAGTGAATGTAACATCTACAAATCCCTCCAATCCATCGTATGTACCACGCATCTTGATTGTAGTAGCCCTGTCAGAAGTAAGGACACCACCGGAGGTGACATTAACGACCGCACCGGCTACGCTCTTCTGATATACAGACCAGGCAATGCTGCCTGCACTTACAGATACGGAAGAAGCAACACCGTTGGTTACGGTACGTACGCTTGCTGTCAGGTTGATATTGGAACCTGCCACCTGGGTTGTAGGGCTTGCAGTAAGGTCAAGATACCTGTCGGTCCTGTTGAACTTGACGCTTACGTCATCAGTGTAGGTATCACCACCTACAGTATAAGAAGCCCTGATTACAGCCTCTCCATAGTTCGAGGCAGTGACAAGACCGGTATGGGTACCGACAGATACGTACTCGGAACCACTGTACCTGCTCCATGACAGGTTAGTATTGGTCGTGACATCCACGCCGGAGTCCTTCACGCCATCGGTGATGGTGTAGTACTTAGCAGTAAGCTGTATGCTCTGGCTGTAGTCCTTCTCCAGTGGAGAACCCGTTACCTCCAGCTCATGACTTACGGACTGCACGGTCACAGAGGCAGTGGCCGACCTCTCGGAGAAGTCCGGACCACTGGGCGTGTAACGCGCAGTGATGTTCGCCGTCCCGGCAGACACTCCCGTAACGATTCCGGAAGAGTTTACCGTAGCAACGGCCGTATTGCTTGAGCTCCATGTAGCGTCGGAATTCGTGAGACCGACACTGGTGGTGGATGCCGTAGGACGGATCACATTCCTGTTAAGAGTCGTCGTATAACTGAAATTCTCCCCGGGTGCAATGGTCTTCGTAGCCGGAGCAAGGCTGAGAGAGTAGTCAATCACCTCCAGCCCGTCATAGTCGTGCTTCCAGTCATCAATCCAGCCGTCAATAGTGGCACTGGCATAATGAATCGTCCAAACGTAACGACCATTACGCTTGATGTCGAAATTGGTGGTGGCGTTATTGCCGAGATAACTCCGGTAAACTACTGTACCGTCGTACTTGCCGTCGGAATCCACTTCCACCTGCAAGTAAGTGAGCTTCGCAGCATTAGCCGCTACCGATGCATTCCTGTCCCCGGCCTTGTCAGAAGAAACAGTGATACCGCTTACGGTACCCTGCATGTTCTCCGGGACATAGAAAGTGGCCAGAAGACTAGTCGTTCCCGAACCGCTTGCTGTCTGCAGCTCCTGGAATGACAACATATCCCCCGCACCTGTCGCAGCAGACGTGCCGAACGGAACAAGCTTGGAGTTCATGTTATAGACCTTAGCACTGGTAATCTTCGCGCCGGCCCAGTCACAGGACAGGTTGGCGGTTACCTTAGCAAGCAGCCTCTTGACAGGAATGGCCGTCACGCTTGACACTCCACACTCATAGCTGAGCGACCCCGCCATCGGGATACCAAGAGTATTCACGGAATTAGATGTCCCGGTATAAGCGGGAATCGTATAAGTGAACGTACTCAGTGACGACTCACTGGAAGGAAGAGTGCTCCGGAGATCTCCCATATTGGCAAGGGCATACAATGTGTACTGCTTGTTATAAGCCAACGTGAAATTGATTCCGGAGAAGCTTGTAGCATAAGCCTTGTCGACCAATGCCCCGTCGCAGTAAAGACCGACAGTGACACACGTCTGCTTTGTCTCGATAGAAGCATCCGTCAAGATTGACTTCGTGGCTATCGAGTCCCTCTCCTCCTCGAAGAGGTCAAAGCGGACATTCTCACTGCGTGCCTCCGCTGGCAGGTCAGGCCGGTACTCCTCCTTCATGCAGGAAGACAGGAGCATGGCTATGCCAAGCACAGAAAGAGAAATAAACTTGTTAAACTTCATATCTATAGGCTTTTATGAATTCTCATTGACATTAATAGGAGTGTCCCAGTCTGAGGCCTCAATGCTGAAGGATATCACTTCGTCCATAGGAGTGATATCTATAATCTCCGGGTCATTGGAGCCACGGCCGTTAATAACGATATTGTTCACCCTGTAAATTATATTACGCTCCATTGCCGGCACATCCACCTGGTAATACATCGTCTCACCGTCCAGCGCCGCCTCAATGATAATCCTAGTACAACGCTTACTCCAAGTATCCATCTGGTGTTCATCAGAGACCTTCGGAGTGGCATTAGGAAGCACGTAGAACGAGTTGCTCACGGTGTAAGGTGCGGACTTCGTCAGGGTGACATTAAGTTCCGTATTGCCGACAAGAGCATCAATTCCGGACTCCGCAACATCACCCCTGTGCCATCCGCCACCGTTATACCACATGGAACGTGTGTTGGACAGCTCCGCAAAAGAGATGTCGGAAGCAAAACGGGTAGACTTGTAAAGATTAGTCATATATATTCCCTTCAGAACGAATGTCTTTCCGTCAAAATAAGGCTTCCCAGTGAAATCCACAGCCACCTGCGTGACATCAATCCTGGAGACGATACGTTTCACGTGAATCGTCTTAGAAACAGGAGTAATAGCAGACGGATCCGTCAGCGGATCAAAATCCATTGGAGCAACGGTGACATTCTCCATGCCGTACATCATCAATGAAGAAACGCTGTTATCCGCCAGGTAAGCAATCTTCCCTGTCAGGTCTGACTCCCTGCTGATACCTGCGGGATTAAGCGAAGCGCTGCCACTTGCGGGATAGTTCGTCAGGGCATAACAATGATAAGTACGGTCGGAACGCAGCTGAAGCTGGACGGACTCTCCGCTTGTTGACACCTTATATGCAAACCATCCGCTCTCAACGTCGAAAGCGAACACCGCATAGCGGTTCAGACGGGTTTCATTGGCGTCTGTGATACCAATCACCTTGGTATTCTCACCATTGGCTATGGTGAAATTCACTTTCACCAAGTCCGAATCTCCCGTTGGCAGATCCGGATCGGGAGTATTAAGCTGCTTCGCACAGGACAGCACCATTCCCGACAACATAAATACTGAAACTAAATAACCGAATTTCATATATAACAATTTTTTAATATTCATATCCCAAACCATTGTTATCCCAAGGATCAATAGTAACAGTGACCTTCCACTGCACATAATCAATCGTGATCTCTATGTCCGGCAGGTTCTTTTCCCTCCAGTTCACTCCGCCAAGAGAACGGATCTCCTCATAAAGGTCAAAAGTCGCAAGATGACCGACATCTTCGCTAATTCCCTCCCTGCCGTAGAGCTCCATCCTCAAGTAGTCATCAGCAAGCCTCGGAAGATTAAACTCAAAGAGACCTGTAAATCCATCCTCCGCCGGAGCAAACTGATAGGTCCCCCTGAGAGGCGTACCTGTCAGGGCATCAATACCATTAGTGTTGCCATAGATGACAACATCAAAGGGGAACCTACCGTCAGGAGCATGGAAAGTCTCGAAACCCTTGAACTGCACCTTTACGTGAGAGTAATCCTTCACGAACTCCACAGGCACGAAGAATGACTCCTCTTGCACGTTCTCCAGGTACTGAAAACGGAACAGCTTCGCATAATCAGTGCCAACGGGACACGTCCAGTTCGAACCCTCCTGATTGAGAGTCTCATTACCGATAAGGCCATAACCCTTCACAGATGGAGTGCTCTTCACGGTATAATAGAACTCCTCGTTCTGTATTTCATCGACCGTTGCTACACCGTCATCCATAATCAGACCCTTCGGATGACTGTAAACAGTGCTGTATACCTTATCATAACCATTGAAAGATTCATGGTTAGTGATATCAAAGAATAGGAAGCTGGGACAGGCAGTCCTGTCTTCAAGCACCATTTTCCTGCAGGACGCCAAGGAAACAATGGCAAGAGCAATTAATATAATTCTTTTCATACACATCGTTGTTTTTCTGGAGAAGGACCAGGGAGTCGAACCCCGTGAAAGTCCTGACACGTCCTTCTTTAAAAAAGGGAGGAACGGCAAAGCCTATATAAACCCTTCCTCCCCGGGAATTCCCCCATCATCCTGCCACATGCAGGATAAAATCTCGGGAGAAAGACTAGAACTCGTAATTGAGATACTTGGTGTCTGTCCAAGGATCAACAATGATGGTAGGAGTGATACGACCTACGTCGATATTATCAT
>OMVB01000145.1 GCA_900314395.1 uncultured Prevotellaceae bacterium
GTTGTCATTCTGAGCGAAGCGAAGAACCTATTCGACAGCAATGTATCGACTTTTATCTCTCGCACACCGCTTATATCAACAACTGGGACCTCGTAGACCTTTCGTGCTATCCGCTTCTGGGAGAATGGCTGCTGCCGGCCGGGGACCGTCGGCTCTTATATGATTTGGCCCGCGATGGCAAGACAATCTGGGAGCAACGCATCGGCATCGTGTCCACAATGACCTTCATCCGCCACGGGCAGCTTCAGGACACCTTTGCCATTGCCGATATCCTGTTGAACCACCCCCATGACCTGATCCACAAAGCCGTCGGCTGGCTCCTCCGCGAAGCCGGAAAACGCGACCAGGCCGCCCTGGAAAACTGGCTATGTCATTCTGAGCGCAGCGAAGACTCTCCCCGCTACCGGCAGATGCCCCGGACCATGCTCCGTTACGCCATCGAAAAGTTCCCGGAGCCCCTTCGCCAGCAGTACCTCAAAGGGGAAATCAGCGCTTAACCTTCTTCCCAATGCACTAGCAGAGGAGAAAGAGGAATCCGCCGGGGGTGGCCGTTATTCCCGCACACCTTAATATCGCCGGCCTGCGATGCCGGTAGTGTCCGCTCCAATGTAGCATTAAGCACCGACAACTTCTCACTGAAGGAATTGTCCTGCACATTCACCAGCCGGAGCACGCGCTTCCTTCGGTCTTCGGGCGGAGTATTAGGCGATATTACCTCATAAATATCTTCCAGTTCTTCACAAAACCGATCCCGATCCTTCAGCAGGATTCCCTCCGGATGTCGCAAGAACAGGATAAAAACGGCCCGGACCAGCGGCCGGAGAGGAATGTCGCGTCCAGGATTGCTGTTAACCCTGATGTGGTAATCCTTATCAATAAACAATTCTATAGGGGTATCAGAAACACCCATTTCCTCCAGCCGCCGTTTTGCCTGGGCAACTAATTCCATGAGTTCAGCAGCTTCCATTCCCTCCAAGACACCCGAATAATCGTATACATCGGGCTCTTTCAGGAGCCCTTTATCCCCTGAAAACAGAAGCATCCATGCCAACTGTGCCTCTATGCCCGCAAATCGTCTCATCTTCAAAAAACTTCACTAATATACAAAGGAGCAAACGCTTTTGCAAACAATTACAAGCTTGTAATCGTTTTAATTCATGGATTCAATGGCATAGCTTTGTAAAAAATTGAGCCATGAATCTTTCGGATAAGAAATATACGAAGGGCATTCTGACCGGGCAAGAAGGCAAACAAGTCTACTTAAACCCGGTTGAGCGTACCCTGTACCGCCTATTTAAGGCTCATCCGGAAGGAATTAAGGCTAATGACCTGCTGCTTCACTGGAAAGAATTGTGTATAATATACGCCGATGAAGCTTTGTATGACGAGCCCAGCTTGCGGGAAGCCAGGATGGAATCCCTCTGCGCAGAATCCAAGACCGTTTTTTACGCCAACATCTCCCGCATAAAACACAAATTTATTTCAGCTTTTGGCTATTCCACTGCCAGAAAGTTCTTTATCCGGAAGAACGACAAAGGTGTTTACAGGATTCCAACCTCCAAATCCGGAAAGTTGCTTATACAGTAACCATTAAAGATATTATTATACAAAGAGGCATCTGTAGAAATCGGCCTTTTTCTCCAATGCCAGCGGATAGGCCCTGGAGGTAGATGGCATTCGCCAGAAAGAGAGTGCGCGAGATACCCGGTCGAGGCCGGGCAAGACGCAGTGGTCGGGGCCGGGCATGACGTCACCCCCGACATGATCGGGGGTCTGCTTGAGCTTGAGCCGCACGCTCCCGCCCATCGGCGGCTCAGGGCACCCGAAGGTGTCCACAATGACATCGGTGGCCTTTTGGCCGGTGGTGATGATAGCCCGGCACTCAGGAATCCTTGCGAGTAGCTTAGGGATATCCGTACTTTGAACAACCTCCAGGAACTTGTCAGAGGCATTGTCCTTGAGCCGACGAACCTCACAGGCGGTGTCGTAGAGCGCAATCCCCTGCTCCCGGCAGAAGGCCTCAATGCGCTGCTGGTCAAAGCGTTTGATACCGGGGATTGCAAAAAAGTCCCTATCGGCATAGAAGATAACACCCATCACCCGCCAGAAATCATTGTTCCAATTGGGGTAATAGAACGGCATGCTCCACCGCTTGGGCTGCGGCGGAAAACTCCCCAGGAACAGCATGCGCGCATGCTCCGGCAGAAACGGCTCAAACGGGTGCTTTTCGGTTTCCATCGCTGCAAAGATAGCCAGCGTCACGGGGAAAACAAAATCTTCTTTAATCTTGAACGGATAGCCCCTTCATTTCTGTTAAACAATATCGGTCATAGGATATATCCCTCCTGGTCATAACCACGCTGATATTTATGAATCAAATCCACCAGCGGCTTCACACGATTATCAGTGATTTCCATCTTCCCAAAGCGCTCGAACTGGGTATCATACCGCTCGCGACTGCCATGCATCAGACGCGCTTCAATGTCATCCGGAATAAAGAATTCAGCCCGGTCACCCAGGCGGGCATAGAACTCAGTTAGATAGATATGAATTCCCGCAAGGTCAAAGTCTCCGAAATGAACATACGGGTTGGAAATACTTTGGAGCCACAGTCCCAGATCTTTGGACTGCGGGTAACGGGACACGAAAATGAGTCTGGATTCCAATTGGTCAAAAAGCACTCCATGGCATTCCACCTTACGGAAATTCTCCATATTCTCCACTCCCACCACTGTCACATCCGACGGAATCTTGAAATTCCAAAAGTCATTGATAAAAAGGAATGTCCCCATACAGTTACATAGGAGAATTTTCCTTTCCCCAAGCCTTACACTCAGCGGATCAATCACATTCACAGGAAATCCCGGACAGGAACGCACAGGAACAGCTTTTGAGTCACCGGTAAGACTTGTGAGCTGCGCCCTTGAAGTTCTGTCATCCATCACTTGAAGTGTTTCCATAAGTTTATCCTGATGTAAACCTTTACTAAGCAAGAAGATATCAAAGGTTCTGAAGGACGATACTTTCAGTGATTGCCTGCTGCCCCGCACAATACGGCTAACACCTCCCTCAGCGATAAGCGCATCGGATAACTCGCTCGGAAAGCGGCTCAACGGAAGGACGGCCCCGTTCCTCAGCTCTGCCAGCAGTTTGATTTCACTCCTTTTCATCATATTTTCAGATTTTTAAGGCCGTCCGCACTACAGATGTATTAGTTACAGGGTCGGATGTATCTGATGTATCTGATGTATCTGATGTCCCTGAATCGGGGACATTAAACGCATTTTGACAGCTATTTGCATCCAATGTCCTAGTTTCAGGGACATTAAGCAC
This sequence comes from uncultured Prevotellaceae bacterium, assembly GCA_900314395.1. Taxonomy (GTDB): domain Bacteria; phylum Bacteroidota; class Bacteroidia; order Bacteroidales; family UBA932; genus Cryptobacteroides. The sequence continues at coordinate 3,334 of OMVB01000145.1, forward strand.
CGGGCTGGGAAAGATACACACCCCAACGCCTGAGTACCCACCTGACTACACTCTGTCCAACAGTTTTGCAGCATCTTCATAGGATACCCCCACCACCCGGGCAATCTGGTTTACATTGGCTGAAAAGCGATATCGGATTTGCCGCATCAGTTCCACCAACTGCCCTTCTGAGAGTTCGTTCACCTGTTGCTTCCGAAAAAGCGACCGGCACAAATCTGACAGTGCAGCGACAATTACCTGGTCTTTAAATGCCGGCAATATCTGCTCTCCTGTTTCCAACCTAAGTTTAGCTCTGGATGAATTCTGAAGAAAATAGTTCATCCGACGCGGGGATCCAAAGACATTCTCTACCAAGTCTTTACGAACATAGGAAGATGGGAGAATGTAGCCATCTTCGCCCAGTACCCATTCATCGGGCAATACCACGTTACTATGAATGAACCGTCTCTGTTCCCTGGCCGAGAGGGATGCCAATATCCGGCCTCTTATACCCAAACTTTCCGGCATGGGAAGTCCTGCTTGAGACCCATTGAAAAAACAAGCACCCGTACCCCAAAGATAATCCCGGGACGAGCCACAGATATTGGCAGCAACACAGTTCATCTGGACATAAGCAAGCGCCTTCTCCAAGGCCTCATTGTCTGATGGTATCAAACGGATATCCACTCCGTTGCCACGAAGGTATTCTCTGCTCCTATACTTAGTTTGCAGATACCTGGAGTACAGTTGCTTATATGCCGTAATAAAGCGCCTGGCCTGCTCTGAGTTGCTTTGCAGCACAAAATGCAAGTGATTGGACATCAGAATAAAAGCCAATACCGCCACTTGACACTTATAGGACAGCACCGCCACATAATTCATCCCAACCCGGAAATCTTCCGCGTCTTTAAATAGAAGCCTGTCCTCCAGGTGTTCTGTCGTAATCAACCAGTACTCCTTTTTACTCATACCACGCCATTTTATCAATCCAATACCTGTTCAATCCAGCATACTCCATTCCGGAGTCTCGCTTGGGCCTTCTGCGCTTTCGAGAATCCTATTGGCTTAAAGCCATGTCAGTATGAGTCCCGTGTCTAATGTCCCAAATACCTGGACGTTAAGAGCATTTGGGCTCTCTATTGCATCTGATGTCCCCATTTCTGGGACATTGGCACATCGGCCTATACCCAAAAGCAAATTTCCGCCAAAAGTTCAGCGAAATCAAACGATTTCAAGCTTGAATTCGTTTGGAAATGCCGATTCTTTTGTTAAGGCTATTGCCTGCGTGAATAGAATTCCTTATCTTCGCCTTCATGAAAGCGTTAATGGGCATACAGGCTTCTCTGGCATGGGCTCTTCTCTTCGGGAAAACCGCCGTTCTCGAAGAGCCGGAGGTATTGTATGGTGACCCAGAGCGGCTGGACCTCCTGAGCGCACGGGAACTCTTTGACCTTCTGCAAAAGGTGCAGGATAAACTGCAGGAAAAAGGTTACACGGTCCATATTGACAAGGCCGATGAGGTCCTTCCCCTTGAACCGCAGACCCTTCACATCAGCAAAGACTACCGTATCTATTTCGACTGCTTCGGGCTGAAAGAAATCATCCTCAGGCCGCTACTGAGGACTGTTTTCATTCTCTTTCTGCGGCATCCCGAAGGCATCCGCATCAAAGATAAAGCGGCTTACAGGGACGAATTGCTGGATATTTACGCCCACATCTTCCCCACCCTGGACGAAGACATCCGCCGGGAAAGAATTGACCGGCTCATTGCCCCCGGGCAAAACGCCTTCAGCGAGAACCTTTCCCACCTGAATAAAGCCCTGAGTTCCCTCCTTGGACAAGCCGCCGCCTCCTATCAGGTTTACGGCACCAACGGCCATCCCCGCCGGATTCTGTTGGACCCGGTATTGGTGGTATGGGAATAATTCATGTCCGCATTGTCCCAAATAAATATTCTGTCCGCAGACCTGTCATCATTACGGGTGATGATGCCACCCTGCAAATCAATCTCTCTATGATTCTGCGCCATAATGGGATTCTCCCAGTGTATATGCTTGTTCCCCACAAGCACAAGACGTTTTACAAGTGGCAGAAGCCTCTCGAAATCAACACCATACATATTCCCGTTTTGCATCCCCTCACGCCAGCGGTGCGTCACATAGCAACCCAGGATGCACTCCGGTTTAAAGCGACGGTATGCCGTCAGGGCATCGGCCTTTATCACATCGGAAGGATAGCGAATCACCGGCTGCCCCGAAAGCTGATACAATTTCTTTACCACTGCATCGTCCTGCTGAAGGTAGCTGTCCGTCATTTTTATCCCCAAATGCCGGCCGATGCTTCCTGTTCCGGCTCCAATTTCAATGGTCTTCATGCCTTCTGTCAAGTCCTCCAACACATCCAAAAGTTCAGTTGTTGGAAGCACGTACACCGGGTACTCATGCATGAACATCCTCACCTCCTCCCACGGGAATTGCAGCCACTCTGCCGCTGGCAACTCCCTGATGCGACCATCTCCATCCAAAACAACCTTCCGGACCGCACTTGTATCTACTGCACTTGATATGCGTCTTGCACCTAACATAAGTTAAACTCCCGCCTCTATAGGAAAATCGTCTCCGGCCCGAATCAAATGCAGTAAAAAGTCTTCTGTGAAGGCAAGGAGCAAGTCATAGTTTCCCCAGCCGTTATCCGGATTGAGGGGCAGTAATTCCTCCCGATGCTTCCGGAGATAGAGGTATCCCCTGAGCGCATATTCACGATAGCATGACGCCCCTGCCGAGTTAAACCCCTGTTCTTCAGGATGCCACAACAGATTATATAAGGACAAATTCGTTCCTTCCACAGGTACTTCACAAGCCATCTTTCCCATATTATGGGTAATGTTCCCATGCCAGAAGCAATCATCCTCATAATCAAACTCTTGAACATGGGACAAATCTTTACCTGGAAAGTGAGCACGGACTTCTTCCATCGTTTTCAGTTCAAGCGTCTGACCATTCTCACGGACATAAACACCCGTTCCGTGCTTAATCACGGGCCTCGGCGAAATAATGTGTAAATCAAGCGACATAATGCCTTTCTTTATTTGTTCACCACAAATTTCGCCCGAAAAAACAGCCCAATCAAACGATTTCAAGCTTGAATTCGCTTGCAAATGTCGATTGTTATTCTAATCGATGACGGCCCATTGGCCTCAGTTTTTGTAGCCCGTGTTTAATGTCCCGATGAGTGGGACATCGTAAACAAATAAGCCCTGAAATGCAGTCGATGTCCAGATAATGGGGACATTAGCAACAGTTTGCACCCTTCCCCAACTCTATTACCGCATCAGGCACATAGCCCCTCAACTGTTCATCTTGGAACACATAACCCAGTTGGTTGCAAAGGAGCGTTGTTCCACCAATCTTGGTTCCTGAACCGCCACCAAAGTGCGTGTGCCCATACATCCAATATTCCACGCCCGAGCCCTCGATAAACGCATCCAGGTCCACCTGAAAGGCCGAATTCAATGCCCCGCCTGGATACCCGTTAAACGCAGGCTGCATCGTAGGGCAATGGTGTGTCACCACAATCTTACGATTTGCCACAGAGGCTGCCAGCGCCCCTGACAGCCAGTCCAGGCAGCGTTGATGCAGACCATCCACATCATTGGCACAGAAACGCCTACCGCTGAGCCTACCAAGCCTATAATCGTTCATCCCACGCTGCACCTGCCACAGCCGCACAGGATCAATCCTCGTCCAAAGCGTTGTAAAGAACAGTTCCACATCGTCCAGCACTATGCTCCGGTTGTTCAAATAATGAACGTTAGGCCGCAATTCCAGTTCATAATCGGCCATCGTCCGGCCAATATCGTACCCGCCATAGAATTCGTGATTCCCCGGCACCACGAACGTCTCCCGGAAATGCTCCGCACACCAGTCCCAGAACGTCCGTTTCCATGCCTTCCGGTCCCCTAAGTACGAAACATCCCCCGCCAGCACCAGTACGTCACCCATCGGCACGATGCCGCCGAGCTCTATAAATCTTTGATTCTGCTCAAATTCAAGGTGCAGATCCGATGCATATTGAATCTTCATACTAGCACTTATTTTAACCACACTTAATCAGTTCATTATCATCACTTATCTTAAACGTGCATCGGACGTCCAGGCACATAAAATGCTTACCAATAACCGGGGCAGTCATCTGCTGAGTATGACCAAATACTTGCACAAATCCAGGCACCTCCTCCTGAGAATCATCTATATCATCAACATCGTTCCATACCGGACTCCCGTAAGGGCTATTGCCCCAGCGACTATAAGGTACGTCTGCGAGCATTTGAAGCAATAGTGGCCTTTGGTTTGTGTCCAGCCACATTGCATTCAGTCGATTGACAATCTCTGCCGATGTAGGATTTCCAAGCTCTTCTTTATGCTTTTGAAGCCAGCCCTCCTTCACACCAGCATGAGTGAACAGATAGATTTTGTTGCCGATTGTTGCCGATGCTGCAATCCTAAAGAGACTGGAGTTTTCGGTAATAACATTGATAATCAGATCCTTTCTTGAATAGTCCAACCGTCCGCCCTCCATTGCAGCATTCAAGTAATGCAAATCATGATTTCCAAGCAGTAGCGTGACCGCCTCCAGACTTGTTTTCTTAATATCTATTATTTCATGGAACACTTTAAACGCTTCCGCAGGCGTAATACCCTCATACGGATAAGGGTCCAAATAATCTCCAAGGAAAATGATGGGTTCCTTCCCTAAATAATCGTTTATTGCCTTTCGCCAAAACGAGCGTCCGTGAACATCTGGAATAATAATCATAGCCATACATTTTTTTTGCAAAGATACAGCGCCTGCAACACCTCGGCAAATCTTTGCAAGGCTTGCAAGAATTTG
>OMVB01000021.1 GCA_900314395.1 uncultured Prevotellaceae bacterium
GGTCTCCGTCCCTGATAACAGCAGCTACAACCTCTATCCGCTTCATATTAAATAGGATAAATACCCGCCCCAACAAAGTCGATCAGCGACTGCGGAGCAATCTTAAGCTGCAAGCCCCGGATACCTGCGCTTACATAAATATAATCGTACAGAAGGCAGCTCTCATATATAAACGTCGGGAAAGGTTTTTTCATGCCGATGGGAGAACAGCCCCCGCGGATGTAACCCGTGGTGGGCAGGAGTTCCTTCATATGCAGCATCTCACAACTCTTATTGCCTGAAATGCGCGCCGCTACCCGTAGATCCACCTCCATGTTACCGGGAATCACCACCACGAAAACACCATTCCTGTCGCCCCGCAGCACCAAAGTCTTGAAAACCTGCTCAATGTCCTCTCCCAGCTGCTCCGCCACATGCGAAGCAGCAAGGTCGGACTCATCCACCTCGTAGGGGACAAGCTCATATGCAATCCCGGCCGCATCCAGCAGCCTTGCCGCATTAGTCTTTTGAACCGGCTTCATATATCCTTATAACCAATTGAGTATCAGGCGTTACCTTTAACGATTCATCTATTCTTCCATGGCTGATGACAGCTGCTATTCTGCCCCTCTGCCCCGGATATTCAAGCAGTACGACACCCTCTTTCTCCGGTGCCGATACCTTCAGCGTCACAAACACGTCGCTCAGTTTGCGCCTCTGCCCGCCCATTCCAAGCGGACACATCCAGTCCCCCTCCCGCCACGGCCTTAGCAGCATCGGGAAGTCAATTTTTGCAGCATTCAGGATTATGCCGCCTTCGGCAGCAGGATTCTCAGGTGCCGATGTCACCGATACTTCAACAACAGAAGCGCCGCAAGTCCACCGGCCGGGGCCGGTAACCAGGACCGGAGCCCAAGATTCCCGGGCTGTTGAAATTACCAGTTCCGAAGAAGTCAGGTAGGCCATGTAATCTCCGCTGCGGAACTGCTTTCCGCTAACCGGAGAATCCACCAAAACAGTCAGGTCAGAAATATCGGAGCGGGTAAAACCATAAGGCTCCATCAGTCTGAAGAGCAAGTATTTACGGTGTTTCATCCCACGCAGCACATTAAGCTGCACACGGACCGACTCCCCTTCTGTTTCAACACCTTCAAGGAAGTCCTGATAATAAGAATCGGCAAGTGCGGAAATCTCCCGGAAGTTCTCCATATCGGAGGAAAGCGTCTTGAGGGCCGATGGATTAATCGCCTCCAAAGCCGGCAACACCTCGTGGCGGATCCGGTTCCGCTTGAATGCGACATCGGCATTGGTCCGGTCCTCCCTGAAAGGGACGGCGCAGGCTTGGACAAAGGCGGCAATCTGCGCCCGGGAAATGCCGAGCAAGGGGCGCAGGACAGTCAGCTGGAACCCGTCTATCAGTTGCTCGCTCCGCTCTGCCATTCCGCATATTCCCTTGATGCCGGTACCGCGTAACAAATTGAGAATCAGCGTTTCCGCATTGTCATTGGCGTTATGGGCAACCATAACGGCGGCAAAGTCCTTTTCCCGGCAGAGCTGCGCAAACCAGCCGTAACGCAGTTCGCGCGCCGCCATCTCTATACTTATTCCGCGGGCCGAGGCAAACTCCTTAGTGTCAAAATCCTTCACAAAGCACTCAATCCCGGCGGAATAGCACCACTTACGAACCAAAGAAGCATCGGCATCACTGTCATTCCCGCGCAGGTGAAAATTGCAATGAGCTACAGCGAAGGGCAGCCCGGCCTGCAAAGCAGCAGAGGCCATGCACATGGAATCGATACCGCCGCTTACGGCTAAAAGGGCTCTCCCCTCCTCAGGAAAGAGCCTTTTAACTGTATTTACGATTAGATTCTTCACTTCGTTCAGAATGACAGAGGTCGGGTTCACAATGACAGAGGTCGGGTTCAAAATGACAGAGGTCGGTTTCAAAATGACAGGGACGCTCAAAAAGGTGTCCCGTGTTTTGAAACCCATGGACCCTTGTAATTTGGGTTTCAAAACACAGGACCCTTTTTATTTAGACGTAAAAGTATAGGTAAAACCGAACTGGAGAGCCTCGTTGAACTGGATAGCCTTATGGCCGGCCGGATGACTGTCATCGACAATCAGCACCTTGTCATCATAAATAAGGCTGGTAGTAAGGTTCAGGGAGAAGTACTTGGCAACCTTCCACATAAGACGGTTGTCCCAGTTAACCCTGATATTACCCGGCTTGTCAAGATAGTTGGAGAAGAGAATAAGCTGAGTGGCACCCTCGAAGTTATCATTCACCTTAATCTTGGCCTCTGCCTTGAGCTGGGCACCGAACTCAAATCTGGCAGCCCTGTAAATATAACCGTTGACAAGCAGACCTTTGTCGTCCTTGACAGCCTCAGAAGCATCGTGGCCGCTCTTCAGGTCCATACCGTAATTGGCACGGAGTTTTTCATTCCCAACAATAGTGAAACCTCCCGTAAGAGGTGCAAAATTCACAGTGAGCCACTCATTGGGAACCCAGTCAATACCAAGACCCAAAGTAATGTTGGCAGGAGAGAAAAGTGCAGACTTCAGGATCCTTGCAGCCCTCCAGTCAGACTTGGAAGGACTCCAGTCATCATCGGCGCCGGCAGGCTTTGAAGGCGTGCCATAAACGTAACCGGAAGTAAACTGGTTCAGGAACGTGAAAGTAGCGGAATAATTCATATGCTTGGTAGCCTTGTAGCCAAAAGTACTCTCGAACAGGATCCTGTCCTTGTTCTTCTGGATAATAGGCTTGTCCTCTGAATAAAGCAGGCCGTAGTCCAGCTGGAGACGGTTTTTCCAGACGATCTCATCCTTTGCATAGTTAGCCTGTGCATCGATATATGAGCTAACGGCGATATTGTTGTTACCACCCTTTGCCCAATTGGTAAAAGAGCTCTGGACAAAGTTCAGCTGCGTCATTGCAGACTTGGTCCAATAAACAGGTTTCGGTGCCGGTGCGGTATTCTCCGGTGCCTCTGCCAGCGCAGCAGCCGCCTCTGCAGCCACCTGCTGTACATTATTCTGAGCCATTGCCGATGCCGCAAGGGCCGATGCCGCCAAAATCATTATAATCTTTTTCATATTGCCGATGTTTTTAGTATGCGATACCGAAGACTACCCTGCCCTTCGAAGGCTTTCCGGAATAGATATCCTTGCCTTCCTCCTCGCAGACGAAGCTGTCCACAGGGATGCAACGGATAGTAGCCTTTGTCTCATCTTTGATAGCCTGCTCCGTCTCTGCCGTTCCGTCCCAGTGGCAAAGAAGGAATTTTCCTGTGCCGATTTTCTCCTTGAACTCTTCCCAGCTGTCGCACTTTTCCACGTTGGCTGCGCGGAAAGCGAAAGCCTTGTCGTAGATGTTTTTCTGAATGCTGTCCAGAAGCCCGTGGATATGGGTTTCAATGCCGTCCAACTGCATAGTCTCCTTCTCAAGGGTATCCCTGCGGTGAACCTCTACGGTTCCTGACTCAAGGTCACGGGGCCCCATTGCAAGGCGTACAGGAACGCCCTTGAGCTCCCACTCTGCGAACTTGAATCCGGGACGCAGGTTGTCGCGGCTGTCAATCTCTACCGAATGGCCAAGAGCCTCAAGTTTCCTCTTGATTTCCTGCATCTTGTCCAGGATGGCGGACAATTCTTCCGGCTTGCGGTAGATAGGAACCATCACAATCTGGATAGGAGCAAGAGCCGGAGGCAGCACAAGGCCGTTATCGTCACTGTGAGCCATGATAAGCGCACCCATAAGGCGGGTGGAAACGCCCCAGGAAGTTGCCCAGACATACTGCTGCTTGCCCTCGTTGTCTGTATAGGTAACATCGAACGACTTTGCGAAGTTCTGGCCAAGGAAGTGGGAGGTGCCGGCCTGCAAAGCCTTTCCGTCCTGCATCATGGCCTCTATTGTAAGGGTATCCAGCGCACCGGCGAAGCGCTCATTGGGGCTCTTGTGGCCGATGATGACGGGAAGCGCCATGTAATTGCGGGCGAAGTCTGCATACACATGAACCATGCGCTCTGCTTCTTCCTGAGCCTCCTGGGCTGTTGCATGGGCGGTATGGCCTTCCTGCCACAGGAACTCCGCGGTACGAAGGAACAGGCGGGTACGCATCTCCCAGCGGACCACGTTGCACCACTGGTTGCACATGATGGGCAGATCCCTCCAGGAAGTAATCCAGTTCTTATATGTATTCCAGATAATGGTCTCCGATGTAGGACGTACGATGAGCTCTTCTTCCAGCTTGGCCTCCGGGTCTACCACAACGCCGTTTCCGTCAGGGTCGTTCATAAGCCTGTGGTGGGTTACAACAGCGCACTCCTTCGCGAACCCTGCCACATGCTCCGCCTCGCGGCTGAAGAAAGACTTTGGAATGAACAGCGGGAAATACGCGTTCTTGGCTCCGGTTGCCTTGAATTTGTCGTCCAGAATCCTTTGCATCTTCTCCCAGATGGCATAACCGTACGGCTTTATAACCATACAGCCCCTGACTGCAGACTGCTCTGCCAGGTCTGCCTTAATCACCAAATCATTGTACCACTGAGAGTAATTTTCAGATCTTTTTGTTAACTGATCAGCCATTTTTGAAAAATTATGATTTTATTTTGTATATTTATCCAATAAAAACGTAAAAGGTACGATTATTGCAAGTCTTTTTACAAATTATGCTTTTACAAGGCACAAAGATACAATTTTTTAATAATATATAGGAGATACGGATATGAAAACAAGATTCTTTATTCTGCTTGCAACCACAATTGCAATCTCCTCTTGCGGTACCTCTTCACAGTATGCAGGCACCCAGCAGTATCAGGACGGCATATATGCACGCCCCGCTCAGACCACTACCGTAGTTAATGTCAGCAACGACGAGGTATCAGCTCTTGCAGCCGACACCAGGAACTCCCAGATATTCATAAAAGCCGGTGAAGAGGAGCTCTTCGTACCGGAAAATACTAAAATTACCCTTGCCGATGCCGGCAGCACCACTATCATCGTAGGCAACACGGCGCCCACTGTTGATATATGGCTTGGCTACTCTCCCTGGAGCAGCTGGTCCTACAGGTCCGTATGGGCATACGACTACTGGCACAGGAATCCATGGTATTACAGCCGCTGGTACAGAGACCCCTGGTACAGTCCATGGGATCTTGCCTGGGATTTGGCATGGGACTGGGCATGGGACTGGGACTGGCGCTGGAATTACTGGCATAACCCCTGGCGTTACAGCTATTGGAACAGATGGGGATACTGGGACAGGTGGAGCTACTGGGACAGTTGGGGCTATTGGCACAATCCCTGGAGATACAGCTATTATGACTGGGGTTGGGGCTGGCGTCACCCCTATTATCATCACGGATACTGGGGCGGCGGCTGGGGAAGGCCCAGGGAAGGCCTCCACGGAAACCATTACTATGGCAGCAGGGGCGCCACAGAGCGCGGAACCCAGGGCACTGTAAGACGCGGTTCTTCTGCAAGCACAAGGACTGGGGCAACCACAGGAAGCAGCAGCACCAGCAGGCGTGCAACCTCTCCCGGCATGACCCGCTCCGGCAGCAGCGCCCGTACGGGCAGCAGCACCGGCAGGGTTAGCGGAAGCGCCGGCAGAAACGCCACCACAAGGACTTCCACCGGCACCCGCGCCGGCAGCACCGGAACAACTACTACAAGGTCTTCCGTATCTTCTGTCAGAAGGTCCACCGGAACACCCAGGAACTCCGGCACTGCAACAACCAGAAGCAGTTCCACTACTTCAAGAAGTAGCGGTGCAACTACCAGGAGCAGCAGTTCAAGCTACAGGAGAAGCTCTTCAAGTTCTTCAAGCAGCTACAGCGGAAGCTACAGCAGCGGAAGCAGTTCAAGGAGCAGTTCAAGGAGCAATTCCTCTTCAAGCAGCGGCTCATACAGCAGAAGCTCGTCTTCAAGCTCATCGAGCGGCAGCTACAGCAGAAGTTCTTCCAGCTCATCTAGCAGCAGGAGTTCGTCTTCCGGCAGCAGTAGCAGAAGCTCATCCTCAAGTGGCGGAAGCAGCCGTCGCAGGTAGAAACACAGACATCGGTATAACCTAATCATAAAGACCTAACAATGAGAAAGTTAAGCATTATTGCAGCATTGCTTTTCACAAGCGGGGCAATTGCTTTTGCACAGGATATGCAGGATGCCAGAAGGTATTCCTTCAATGACTATCAGGGTACTGCGCGCAGTATTGCAATGGGTAACGCCTTCACCGCACTTGGCGGTGACCTGGGCTCCATCGGCATAAATCCCGCAGGCTCGGCAGTCAATACATTCTCCCAGTTCACAATAACCCCCAGCCTTAGCATCGCCGGCATAGAAGCCACCTACGATCCGGCACCGGGCCTCCTGGGGGACAACCAGGCCTTCAAGATCAAGAACAACAAGACCAAGATGATGATGCCTAACATCGGCTTTGTCATCAACTGGGCACCCCATGACGGGTCAAGCATCAAGACCGTAAGCTTCGGACTTGTAGGCAACATGACAGCTAATTACAATGGCAAGATAGAAGGCCGCGGCATTAACGCAGAGACTTCGCTCCTTGGAGAGAAGGCGGACTATTTCACCGGCCAGGGCTACGACAGGTGGGACTTCTTCAATCCCAACACCGGCCAGGCAGACAGGAACGCTTTCAACAATTACTCATGGGAGGACGTCCTTGCAGCCCACACCACGATGATTGCCAATTATGACAATTCAGACACAAAGTGGATCGGTGCCACAGAGACTATTTTCCCGGACGGAAGCATCGGCATTGCAGGCCTTCTGGACCAGCGCTGGACCCGCGTTACAACCGGTTACAAGTATGACCTGCAAGCCAACGTAGGCCTCAACTTCAACGACCAGTTCTTCTTTGGTGCCAACCTTGGAATGATTACCCTGGATTACACCGCAAAGACTTATTATTCAGAGACTGCCGTTAATCCCAACGACTTCTACATTCCCTTTGACACCGGTGACACTTACTTCGACAGCTTCGGCCTTAACAACTGGTACCAGGCCAAGGGTGTAGGAATCAACGCAAAGCTGGGTATCATCTATGTTCCCATCCCGGAGTTCCGCCTTGGCGCCGCCATCCAGACCCCTACCCTTATGAATATCAAGGAGAAGTGGCAGAACTATGCCGATATCTACTACACCGACGACCGTTATTCAGAGAGTGCCGATTCCCCCGAGGGCGACTTTGAGTACAATCTGACTTCCCCGTTCAGGTTCAACATAGGAGCTGCATACAACTTCGGTATGGGTGTATTCAGCTTTGATTATGAATACACTGATTACGGCACCATGCGTTTCCGCGATGTAGACGGACACACCAACAATTTCAGGGGCGTCAACGACGACATCAAGAGCTACATGGGAATCGCCCATATCTTCCGCTTCGGCGCAGAGATCAAGGCCACCCCGGAATTCGCATTACGCGCCGGTTACAACTACCTGACTTCTCCTGAATACGAGAGGGTCAACGGCAGCAAGAAGGTCCTTGATGCAGAGACTCATACCATTGCAGTAGGCTTCGGTTACAGTTCTCCCGGTTCTTTCTTCCTTGACTTCGCTTTAAGGGGTTCAATCCTCCCGGAGGAGTACTATTATCCTTACAGCAACTACATTCCCAACGTAAATTCGCCGGAGGTTTCTTTCAAGCGCAATATCTGGGATGCTGTTGTTACCCTTGGATGGCGTTTCTAAGCCCGCCAGTTAACAAGGTACAGAAGGGACTGCGGTCCTTCGTTAAATAAGAGGTCCATTACGGACAAATCCGATTGGAAGCCATACTTTCCGGCAAAGACCTGGAAGTATGGCTTTTCCAGATTCAGGTCCCTTAGAATCGTATTCTCCCTCTTCGGATGAATTATATACCGATAATCCTGGCCAACGGTCCCCCCGTTCACGAGGCCACGGGCGGCCACGCCTCCCGACGGCATCTGCCGCTCAGGGACTAAGAATTCTAACGTCGGAACTATGCGGATGCCGAGGCGGATTTTGCGGATAAAGAAATTGATAATGGCAAGATTCAGATCCCAGAGGGTAGGAATGCCGCTTTCAAGGATAGCGAAAACATCGTCCCGGTAATACTCAAAATACGCAGAAGTGCTGTAAGCCGACTCTATCGCCCGCTCCGCCTTCTTAACCCAAGGGTCCGTGTAATCCACCCTGATACCGGTGATAGGCGTATGGAAGATGTCCCCGTCATGGACAACCGGCACAGAAATAGCCTCCGGGCCACCCGCAGCCGCAATAATGCATCGGTTCCTGTAACTCTGCTTGCAATAATTCTCATGCGCCTCAAGGTACACCTCACATACAGAAGAAGGATTGGTCGCGACTTCACGTCCCCAATCCTCAGCTGCCGCCGCAAACCATGAAAGCGGCGGAAAAAATGCCGTCGAAAGCAGCACTACTCAATGCTCCTGTCCCTTGACAGGCTTTCACTGGCCTTAATTATGCCACGCTTGGAAGCGCGGATAAAGTTCAGGATATTGTCCCTTTCCTCACTCTGGGGGAAGCTGGCCTCCACCTGTGTGCAACCATCGGCAATATTGTAACCGGAATAATAAATGGTCTCGTAAATATCCTTGATGGTGCGGATGACGTCTGAAGAGAAGCCGCGGCGCCTGAGGCCCACGATGTTCACGCCAACATAGCTGATAGGCTCATGGCCGCAGAGAACGTACGGAGGCACGTCCTTGATAACCCTTGAGCAGCCGCCCACCATTGCATGACAACCGATCTTGGTGAACTGGTGAGCCATGGAATTGCCACCCAGGATAGCCCAGTCGTCGATATCGGTCTCTCCCGCTACGCCTACATAACTTACCAGGATGCAATGATTGCCGATATTGCAGTCATGTGCAACATGGGAATATGACATAATGAGAGTATCATTGCCGATTCTGGTGACACCCTTTCCGGAAGCCTTGGTACCGCGGTTGACGGTAGCGCATTCGCGGATGGTGACACGGTCGCCGATCTGCACATATGTAACTTCACCGTCGAACTTCAGGTCCTGGGGAATGGCACCGACAACCGCACCGGGGAAAACCTCGCAGTTCTTGCCCATCGTCACATACTGGAAGATGGTGGCGTGAGGGTGGATAATTGTTCCGTCCCCGATTGTTACGTCATCGTCGATGAAAGCATAGGGACCGATTTCTATTCCGTCGCCCAGCTTTGCCTTGGGGCTGACGCTTGCAAGAGGATGTATCTTATTCATAATCAATTATTTTTCAAAACTTTGAGGACTGCCGCAGCGGCCTGTGTGTTGATACCGTGGCCGGGCTTGTAGGCGGTAACCTTCGCCTTCATCCTGCCACCTGCAAGGCTCAGGTCTCCCAGGAGGTCCAGCAGCTTGTGGCGGCCGCACTCGTTGGGGAAATGAAGCTCCAGGTTGCTCAGGTAGCCGTCCGGGCGCACCGACATCTTGTCCCTGCCCATCTTGGAGGCGACAGCCTCTATCTGGGCGTCCGTTACGGGATGCTCTACGATAACAATCGCATTGTCAACATCGCCGCCCTTGATAAGGTTGTTCGCAAACAGGAACTCTATCTCATGGAAGAACACGAAGGTGCGGCAGAGGCCTATTTCCTTTGCGTAATCCGTATTTTCATCGAAAGAAGCGGTCTGGACGCCTAGCACCTTGGAACCGAAGTCTACCGTAATCTCAAAGGACGGAGCATCGGCAGGCTCAATTTTAACCCAGGAGCCGGTCTTTTCATTGCTGACATACACGGGCTCAGAAAGTTCCAGATACTTGCGCTCTGCATCCTGGGCCACAAGGCCGTCGGCCGCGATAGCTTCTGTATAAAGCCTTGCACTGCCGTCCAGGATAGGCATTTCCACGCCCTCCACCTCAATCACGGCGTTATCCACGCCCATTCCGTACAATGCGGAAAGCACATGCTCCACTGTCTGGAGAGAGAAACCGTCCTTTTCTATGGTAGTACTGCGTGCGGTGGAAGTCACATAAGAAGCCAGGGCGGGCAGTTCTGCGCCGTCAGAGGCTCTCCTGAAGCGGATTCCTGTACCTGCGGCTGCAGGAGAAACAACAATACGGGAAACTGTCCCCGTGTGAAGGCACTTTCCCGTAAAAGTATATGATTTTTTAAGTGTCTGTTGTTTCATAGCAACCTATTTAGCCCGCAAATATATAAACAAAAAAGAATATATCAAAAATCGGGCCTTAAGTTGCTACTGTCCGTTCCTCTTGAAAACGGCGTAACTCTTCATGTAATTACGGATAGGAATGGCCGGAGAACCAAGCAGGGTCTGTCCGCCTTCCTTTATATTCCCGATTAAGCCGGCCTGGGCGCCTACTGTAGTATTGTCCGCAATCTCTATATGTCCTGCAACGCCAACCTGACCGGCCAGGATGCAGTTTTTGCCTATCTTGGCAGAGCCGGCGATTCCGCACTGGGCTGCCATAACAGTATTCTCCCCTATCACTACGTTGTGGGCAATCTGGCACAGGTTGTCAATCTTTACTCCGTTGCCGATTATGGTGGACTCCATCTCTGCGCGGTCTATTGTGGTGCAGGAGCCGATTTCCACGTTGTCGCCGATGATAACATTGCCCAGATGCTCTATCTTCTCCCATGTCCCGTCCGGCTGCGGCACATTTCCGAAGCCATCCGAGCCGATAACGGCGTTGGAGTGGATAATCACGTTGTCACCTATCTTCATTCCGGGATAAATGGACACTCCGGGGTACAGGATGCAGTTTTTGCCGATTACGCAGTCCTCTCCTATATAGACATTTTCATAGATTTTGG
The DNA here is from genome assembly GCA_900314395.1 of uncultured Prevotellaceae bacterium. Lineage (GTDB taxonomy): Bacteria > Bacteroidota > Bacteroidia > Bacteroidales > UBA932 > Cryptobacteroides. The sequence continues at coordinate 10,780 of OMVB01000021.1, forward strand.
TGAAGTCTCCCACAACGGTCCTGCGGCCTACATAAGCGCCGGCGCCAAGGTAAACTTTCTTGCCGAATTTTGTAGAAAAATGCCACCTTGCGGTGATGGCGCGATGCCTGCGGTTTCTTTTCTTCTGGGCCGATACATACTTGAGCAGCTCCGCCACCGCAGCATAGGCGTTCTCTACCCTTACCAGGGTTGCAGAGACAGCCTCTTTGGGCTGGAAGTCATTGTTTACAAGGATGATGGATGCTTTGCTGGTATATACGTAATGCTCATACTTGGGATTTGCAAAGAAACAGAGTTTGCCGGGTTTGCCGTGCTCTATCTTGGCAAAGTCAGTAACTATTGCCTTGGGGTCTCCGTCCACTGTGCCATGAAGCAATTTGGCCAGGTTTTCTGCTTTTAGTTCCATTTATTATCTATATGATGATAGGTCAAGTTTATATTGACCGCAAATTTACCCAATTATTTTGTTTTTTACAACATAGTTCGTATATTTGCAGTGTGAAAGAGATAGGAGCCGCCCGGGTTCCTATCTCGTTTTATTAGAATAAGTTATGAAAGCAAGTGAGATTACAGAGAAAATCACTCCCGCAGTAGAAAGCTGCGGCGCCTTCCTGGTAGACGTCACCGTATCGCCGGACAATGACATAGAAATTGTCATCGAATCCAAGGACGATATCGTCAGGATGGAAGACTGCGTGGCAATAGACAAAGCCTTCCACGAAATATGGAACCAGGATGAGGAAGATTATGCCCTCACGGTAAGCTCCGCCGGCCTTGACAGGCCGTTCAAGGTTCTGGAGCAGTACCGGAAAGCCATCGGCAGCAAAGTTGTGGCAAAAGTCAAAGGCGGACGCAAATTCATTGCGGAACTTACAGCCGCCGACGCCGAATCCGTCACCCTCCGATATACCGCAAAAGTTGCCATAGAAGGCAAGAAAAAGAAAGAGGAGAAAGAAATTACGGAAACTATACCCATGCTTGAAGTAAACAGCATAACTTATTATATTTCACTCGATTAATAATTAAAAAAACAATAATAAAATGGCAGAAGAAAAACTGGATCTCAAAACCGCGTTCGCGATTTTCAAGGACGAAAAACACATCGACCGCCCCGTCATGATGGGTGTGCTCAAGGATGTATTCATCACCCAGATTGCAAAGACATTCGGCAGCGCAGACAACTTTGACGTTATCATCAACGTAGACAAGGGCGACTGTGAGATTTATCAGAACCTTGATGTTGTAGAAGAGGTTGAAGACCCCGCAACACAGATTTCCCTGGCAGAGCTCAAGGCCAAGGGAGAGGATGACTACGAGCTTGGAGAAACCTTCACCCGCAAGGTGGAGCTCAAGGACTTCGGCCGCAGGGGCATCCTCAACATCCGTCAGAACCTCCAGGGCAGAATCATGGACATAGAGAAAGCTAATCTCTTCAATAAATACAGCGAGAAAATCGGAGAGATTTTCACGGGAGAGATTTACCAGACATGGTCCAAGGAAGTACTTATCCTGGACGAGGACGGAAACGAGCTCCGTCTCCCCCGCAATGAGCAGATTCCCGGCGAGCGTTTCAAGAAGAACGACACCGTAAAGGCTATCATCAAGAGCGTGGAGATGAAGAACAACACCACTCCTTACATCGTTCTTTCAAGGACATCGGACGACTTCCTGGTACGCCTGTTCGAGCAGGAAGTTCCGGAGATTTACGACGGCCTTATCACCATAAAGAAGGTTGTTCGTATTCCGGGAGAGCGCGCCAAGGTAGCCGTTGAGTCCTACGACGACAGAATCGACCCTATCGGCGCCTGCATCGGCGTAAAGGGTTCCCGCATCATCGGCATAGTAAAAGAGCTCAGGAATGAGAACATCGACGTCCTTCAGTGGACATCAAATGTGCCGCTGCTTATCCAGCGTGCACTCAGTCCCGCAAAGGTGACCAATATTGACATGGGCACATCCCCGGAGGACAAGATCAAGGTTTACATGCATCCGGACGAGGTCAAGAAGGGTATCGGCAAAGGCGGCTGCAACATCAAGCTTGCTGGCATGCTGGTAGGCCGTGAGATCGAGGTTTGGAGAGAGGCACAGAACGACGAGCCCGGCTGGGGCGAGGAAGAAGACGTCCTGCTTGCAGACTTCAGCAACGAGATTGACAGCTGGATCATTGAGAAACTTCAGGGCATCGGCCTTGATACCGCTAAGAGCGTTCTGGCACTGAGCCCGGACGACGTCGCAAAACGCGCAGACCTTGAGGATGAGACCGTAGAGGAAGTATTCCGCATCCTGCGTTCAGAGTTCGAATAAAAGCATCGGACCGATTCTAACTAGAGTTTAACTTATTAATTTACAGGGGTTTAATAAATGGCGGAAATTAGATTAAATAAACTTACAAGACAATTCAACATCGGTCTGCAGACTCTGGTGGACTTCCTTAATGAGAAAGGTGCCGGCGTAGACCTTAACCCGAATGCAAAAGTATCCGACGAATTCCTTCCCGCTCTGGAGAAGAAGTTCGGGGAAGACCTGCGTGCAAAACAGGACGCGGAAAGGGTGGATATCAAAATGAAGGAAATCATAGAGAAGAACACCCGCAAGCCCTCCGACGAAGAAGAGGATGACGAGCCCGCGCGCGAGACCATTATAAAGAATACCGGTCTCTCAGGAGCAGTTCCTGTTGCAGAGCCTGAGCCCGAAAAGCCCAGCCACGTTTCTGTCACTCCGAGCGCCACTTCTGTCACTCCGAGCGCCACTTCTGTCACTCCGAGCGAAGTCGAGGAGCCTGCGGAGCCGGAGCCGGTCGCAGTCGAGGAACCTCAGGAACCGGAACCTGTTGTTGAGCCGGAACCGGAACCCGAACCCGAACCCGAACCGGTTGCAGAGCCGGAACCCGAACCCGAGCCGGAGCCTGAAGCTCCCGTTGAAACACCTCTGCCCGCCACCCCTGAAGAGGTTGTTTCCAAGCCCGCGCCGCAGCAGGCCGGAGGCATCAAGGTTCTCGGAAAGGTAGACCTTTCCCAGTTCGACCCTAAGAAGAACAAGAAACGCGAGCGTATCAAGGGCGGCAGCCAGAAGGTTGACGTTACCAAGGTGGAAAGCGAAGACCGCAAGAAGGGTCAGGACAAGAAGGGACAGCAGAACCAGCAGCAGAAGAACGGCAACAAGGAGCAGGGCGGCAAGAAAAAGAACCGCGAGCGCTTCAAACCGGCTCTTACAGAGGCCCAGGCAGAGGAAATGCAGAAGGAAATCCAGAAGCAGGTCAAAGAGACCTATGCAAGGATGAACGAGGGCAAGGGCAAGAACAACTTCGGCGCAAAATACCGCAAGGAAAAACGTGAGGCAGCCAGCCTCAAGATGCAGGAAGAATTCGAGGCCGCAGAGGCAGAGAAAACCGTCCTGAAGGTTACAGAGTTCGTTACGGTTAACGACCTCGCAACCCTCATGAACAACACTCCTGTAAACAAGGTTATTACCGCATGCTTCAACCTGGGACTCATGGTTTCCATCAACCAAAGACTTGATGCAGAGGCACTTGTGCTTGTAGCAGAAGAGTTCGGATACAAGGTGGAATTCACAACCGCAGAGCTCACCAACGAGATCGAGCAGGAGGAAGACGCCCAGGACGACGGCAATCTTGTAACCCGTCCGCCTATCATCACAGTGATGGGTCACGTAGACCACGGTAAGACTTCCCTGCTGGACTACATCCGCAAGACCAACGTGATTGCCGGTGAGGCCGGCGGTATCACCCAGCACATCGGCGCATACAACGTCGAGCTTCCGGACGGCCGCCACATCACCTTCCTGGATACCCCGGGCCACGAGGCCTTCACCGCCATGCGAGCCCGCGGCGCCCAGCTCACCGACCTTGCAATCATCATCATCGCCGCCGATGACGCCGTGATGCCGCAGACTGTAGAGGCAATCAACCACGCACAGGCCGCAGGCGTTCCTATGGTATTCGCTATCAACAAGATAGACAAGCCGGGAGCTCAGCCGGAGAAGATTTACCAGCAGCTGGCCCAGATGAACATCCTCACAGAGGCATGGGGCGGAAAATACCAGTGCCAGGAGATTTCCGCAAAGCAGGGAATCGGCGTAGACAAACTTCTGGAGAAAGTGCTCCTTGAAACCGACATGATGGACCTCAAGGCCAATCCCAAGAAGCTTGGCGTGGGTGCCGTAATAGAGTCCTCACTTGACAAGGGCCGCGGCTTCGTCGCTACCGTGCTCGTCCAGAACGGTACCCTGCACAAGGGCGACATGCTCCTTAGCGGATGCTTCTACGGTCGCGTAAAGGCTATGCTCAATGAACGCGGACAAATGGTTTCAGAGGCCGGTCCTTCCACCCCTGTTTCAGTGCTCGGCCTTAACGGAGCGCCCAGCGCAGGTGAAAAGTTCAACGTCATGCTGGATGAAAAGGAGGCCAAAGCAACCGCCAACAAGCGTGAGCAGCTCATCCGCATCCAGGGCATCAAGACCCAGAAGCATATGACGCTGGATGAAATCGGCCGCCGTATCGCCATCGGCAACTTCAAGGAACTTAACATCATCGTCAAAGGCGATGTTGACGGTTCAGTAGAGGCCCTGTCAGACTCCCTGATCAAGCTTTCTACAGAAGAGGTTAGCGTAAACGTTATCCACAAGGCTGTGGGTGCAATCTCTGAGTCCGATGTCATGCTGGCTACCGCATCCGATGCCATTATCATCGGCTTCCAGGTACGTCCTTCTTCCGACGCCCGCAATATGGCAGAGAAGGAAGGTATCGAAATCCGCTTGTACTCAGTTATTTACGATGCGATAGAGGAGGTCAAGGACGGTATCGAGGGTATGCTTGAGCCGGAGAAGAAAGAGGAGGTTACCGCTACCGCCGTGGTTAAGCAGCCGTTCAAGATTCCAAAGGTTGGTACCATCGCCGGTTCACTTGTCAAGGAAGGCAAGCTTACCAAGAACACCAAGGTTCGCCTTATCCGTGACGGTATCGTTGTTTACACCGGAGAACTGGCTTCGCTGCGCCGCGGCAAAGACGACGCCAAGGAGGTTCCCGCCGGCATGGAATGCGGTATCGGCATTGAGAACTACAACGACATCAAGGAGGGCGATGTAATAGAGGCCTTCCAGATTATCGAAATCAAGCGTACGCTGTAAGCGATAGCAACAATAATAATCGAATAGTAGCATTCAAAGTCCAAATAATAAGGGTCCATGGACTTTGAATGCTACTTTCGATTATCCTATTCTGTGACGAAGCGGAAGAATTTGTCGATGTCTTTGCGCTCTTTCAGGCGCACGATGTAAGTCTGGTTGCCAAGGGCGTCCGCAAGGGCATCCGGCATACGCTGGCACATTGACATCTGCGCTCCGTACTTTGCAAGCACCTCCTCGTGGGAGTGCTTGTAAGTATGATTGTCGCGGCGGCTGGCATAGGCGCAGAAGAACTGCTCGCCCTCCTCTTTGTAGCGCTTGTCAAAGGCTACCATCTCTGCCCAGATACGGTAGACATCGGTGCTGTGGGCAAAGTTCATCATGTCCGGGGTAAAACCGCCGGCAGGACGCATGTTCACCTCAAGCCCCACGTAGTCGCCCTTCTTTCCAAGGCCCTCGCGGTCACGGTCGAGCTTGAAGAACTCCAGGTGCACAAAACGGCTCTTGATACCAAAAGCCTTCACAGTGCGGCGGCCGATGGAAGCAAGGGCGGCCGGCACGGTCTTTTCTACAAAATAGCAGGACTCCAGGTCGTTGTTTACAATCTCCATGATAGGAGTGGGATAAACACCGTTGGACTCGAAGAGAGGCTCTCCCTTTGAGTTGTAAACGGCATCGTAGGACACCAGGAGGCCGGTTATGAACTCCTCAATAACAAACTGCGCATAGTTGGGATGGGCGGCAAACCAGGCGTCCAAAGAAGCCTCGTCGGTCAGTTTGAAAGTACTGGAAGCCCCTACCCCGTTATCCGGCTTGGCAATAATGGGCCAGCCTGTCTTTTTGACAAAAGCCTTGACTGCCTTAATGCCCTCGGCCGCCTTTATCTGACGGGCCGTAGGGATGCCTCCAAGGGCGTAATACTTCTTCATCTCCGACTTCTCCTTGATAGCGTCGATATGGTCCGTCTTGATGCCGGTCGTAACATTGAAGTCCGTACGCAGACGGGCGTCCTGCTCCAGCCAGTATTCATTGTTGGACTCTATCCAGTCTATCTTTCCATATTTGAAAGAGAAGTATGCGACGGCGCGGAAGACCTCGCCGTAATCCTCCAGATTGTTTACACGATAATACTCCGTAAGGCTGCCACGAAGCGCGGGATCAAGCGACTCGTATGGAGCATCGGCAATACCTAAAACATTGACACCGCAATTCCTGAGATGCTCGCAGAAATGCCAGTAGGTGCCGGGAAAATGAGGGGAAATAAATATAAAATTCATAAAAGAGTATGAGTTATTTTCTGTACATACCTGCCGCATGGAGCCTTCCGAGATCTCCCAGGCGTCGCCATACAGGCGGCTCCGTCCGTCGCGGACAACAATGTATCCGCCGTCCTTGAAGGTATAGAAGCGGTGCTGCCAGCTGTCCGGGAAAATAACGTCTTCAAAGAGACGTTTTCCGTCGATGATGCAGCCGCGCACCTGCTCCAAATGCGGTATAATCTGGATATCAGTAAGGCCCAGGCCGCGGAGCCAGCGGCTGTAAGAAGGGTCTGCGGCCTCTCCGGGGAGCTCCGGGTGGGAATAGACATGCTCCGCGCAGTTCATGCTGCCGGCGCTGCAGCCCAGTACCACTCCGTCAAAGGATTTCAAAAGCTCTTTGAGGCCAATCTCATGCAGGAACCTGTTCTGCGTGGGCACGTGGCCGCCGCAGAGAATGAGCCAGTCTGCATCGGCAAGCAAGTCCTTTACAGAGGATGCATTGGACCTGTCCAGCATGACAATGCTTGAAGTTGCGATACCGGAGCGGACGATGCAACCGGTCATTCCCTCCAGGACGCTGTCCGTAAAGCCCTTGTCGTCCGGGGCGGCGCTTACCATAAGGACGCGGCTTACCGGGGGCAAAGCGGCCTTCAGCTGCGCCAGAAAGCCGTTATCCTCTGTAAACCTGTCCTCTCCGTAGCGGGTAGGACTGCCTGTCAGGAACACAATCATAATGCAATTCTGTTAAGCCTTGAACACCTTTTTACGATAAGTATAAAGTGACAGCAGGACGGCCGCCACAATGAAGGCGCAAAGCCAGAAACGTCCCGGAACGGAAGCGCTCATGATAAGGTTTCCCGGGTTCTGCCCGGCAATCTTCTGAAGCTGCCTGTCTGACGGATAGCTGCTGGCGGACCATTTCTCCACAATCAGGCCCTCGTCCAAAACGACAACTCCTCCGTTGGAACGGTTAAGGGTCATAAGTACCTTGTGGTCAGAGAAATACGATACCATCATAAGCTTGAGCCGCTCCTCTGTTGCAAGGGATTCAAGCGCCTTTTCAAAGTCTTCAGAAGCCGATGCAGCTATCAAAACCGGGCTCATTCCCTTTGCAGATGCCGACTCCAGCAAACGGGCGGCATCGGACCAGTCAGAATCCGACATGGCATCGACATCATATACCGATACCGCAAGTACGCGGCCGTGAAGCAGGACGCTGTCGCTTACCATTCCCGCGGCAGAAGTCACGGGGACAAGGTTGGAAGGGGTTTTCACCTCCGGGGCCTCCCCTACGCTCACAAAAGTCCAGGTGGAATCCGGCAGGGCGTCAAGGCTGAACTCTTTCTGTACTCCGTCCTTTTCATAAATGAAGCCGGGCTCCTGTGCCTTGACGGGCGGGAAGGGATGGGTGGTGTCATAGAGCCTGTCACCGGCGCTCATGTCCGTAAAGTCCCATAAGGGCAGGAAAAACAGCGAATAGGCACCAATAAGGAGGGTTATTATGCTAAGAATAACAGTAAGTTTCTTGCGGGACGATGTCTTGGGCAGGGGGATGAAAGCCCCTGCGGCAAGGGCGCAAAGTATCAGGTTCTTTATGAATGTCTGAGTGTGAGTCAGGTGAAACGCCTCTCCAAAGCAGCCGCAATCCATCTTGGGGTTGGCCAGCATAAGGATGAAAGTCACTACGGTAAAGAAGCCAATAAGGACGATGGAAACTATGGCGGAAAGCCGCCTGCGGGCGCCTCCCAGCAGTGCAAGGCCGGTAACAGCCTCTACGGAGGACAGCAGGAAGGCGATCACTCCGGACAGGCCCCCAAGGAATCCTATATGAAAGAAGTCAAGGTAGCTGCGGACAATCAGGCCGGACCCCACAGGGTCAATCAGCTTGAACAATCCGGCAAGGAAGAACACCAGTCCTATAAGTATCGCACAAAAACGTCTCATCTGGCAGCAAGGACAGGGTCTACAACGGCTTTGATACGCTCGAATATAACGTCGGCCGGGGCCATGTTTCCGGCGGCATCGGCACAGTTCACGGGAATGAATTTATCGTCGATGGCACACTGCTCCAGGTAAACATCGCGCACGGCCCTCTGGAAGGCGATGCTGGCCTCGTGAATGTCCGCCCCGCCGGATAGATATGCCCTGTCACTGCCAACGCGAGCTTCTCGTAAACTCTTCTCTACAAATGAGATAGGAACGTCCAGGTAAAGGTTCAGATCAGGTACGGGAAGCTGGAAATTGCCATACTCTGTATTGAAAATCCAGTCCCTTAGGGCGCGGCGCTCTGCGGCATCGGACACCTTGGCGCACTGGTATGCAATATTGGAATAAACATATCTGTCCAGAAGGACCGGGACACCGGCGGCAATCTTCTCCTTGATGGCGGGACCGGCCCCGTGCCTGTCCTCTGCGTACAGCAAGGCCACGAGCTGCGGATGCACCTGTTCATTGGACCCGAAGTCTCCTCGCAGGAAACGGCTTATAAGGTCTCCGTAAACGGGGGCATCGTAACGGGGAAAATGAATGTATTCTATCTGCCCGCAACGCTCTTTCAAATACTCACGCAATCGGCTCACTTGGGTAGACTTCCCCGCCCCGTCCAAGCCTTCTATAACAAACAGCATATGATTTCTTTTTAGCAAGTTTTACAAAAATATGAATTTTCCTTGAAAAACAGAAGAATTATACGCAATTGATTCATTATATTTGTAAGTCGATATTTAATCAACACTCATGGAGGCAGACTACAGAAATATCCGGATTATGGGCATCCTGAACATTACGGATGACTCTTTCTACGAGGAAAGCCGCCTGCTCAGGGTAGACGGCACGCTGGACGAAATTGCCCTGCGGTACAAAATCCGCCAGATGCTCCTTTCCGGGGTCGACATCATCGATGTCGGGGCCTGTTCCACCAGGCCGGGGAGCAAAGGGGTCGGGGCCGATGCCGAATGGGCCAGGCTGTCCGCCGCCCTGCCGGTTATCAAGGAGGAGGCGCCAAAGACGCTGATTTCCATCGACACCTACCATGCAATCGTGGTGGAAAAGGTCTACAGTCTCATCGGGACGTTCATGGTCAATGACATATCGGCCGGGAGAATGGATAAAAAGATGCTTGGCGCGGTGGGCCAGAGGGGCCTGCCATACATTGCGATGCACATGCGCGGCACCCCGGAGACTATGGCCGGGCTGACGGATTACAAAGACGGTATCGTCAATGAGGTTAAAAACTTCTTTATGGACTTTGCCTTCAAGGCCGATGCCGCCGGTATCAAGGACTGGTACCTGGACCCGGGGTTCGGCTTCGCGAAGACTATTTCCCAGAATTATACGCTTATGCAGCACCTGGACATTTTGCAGGAACTGCTTCGCCCGATAGTTGTAGGAATCTCACGTAAAAGCATGATATACAATTTGTTAGGACAGACCCCGGACGATGTCCTGGCACCCACCCAGGCCCTGCACATGGTAGCCCTGGAGCGCGGCGCTTCCATCCTGCGTGTTCATGACGTAGGCGCCGCAAGACATACCCTGGTACTTTACAAGAAACTGACAGATAACGATTTATGACACCCGAAGCCCTCAACGCCCTCTCTCCGGTAGACGGAAGATATGCAAAAGTTACCGAACCACTCAGGGAGTATTTTTCTGAAAGAGCCTTGCTGCGCTACCGCACGCAGGTAGAGATTGAGTACTTTATCGCGCTGTGCCGGCTGGGGGTTCCGCAGCTGGACGGCGCGCTGGAAAAGGAAGAAGGCATAAGGGCAATTGCCGATGCTTTCTGTGAGGATGACGCGCTGCGTATCAAGGAAATCGAGACCGTAACCAACCACGATGTCAAGGCTGTGGAGTATTTCATAAAGGAGAGGTTCCTGTCCCTGGGGCTGGGAGCTTACCAGGAGTTCATCCACTTCGGCCTTACTTCGCAGGATATTAACAACACTGCTTACCCGCTGATGCTCAAGGATGCCCTGGAGCAGGGTGGATATGTGGATAAACTGCAGGAAATCATCTCTTTACTGGATAATTTCTCTGACCGGTGGAGCCAGGTTCCAATGCTGGCCCGCACACACGGCCAGGCCGCGACGCCTACCACTATGGGCAAGGAGATGGCGGTCTTCGCCGCCCGCCTGCAGGAGCAGGCGGACCAGCTTGCAGCCCTGCCCTTCCCTGCCAAGTTCGGCGGCGCCACCGGCGGCCTGAACGCCCATCGTGCAGCGTATCCGGACGTAGACTGGGAGTCTTTCTCGGACAATTTTGCGGCAAGCCTTGGCCTTCGACGCTCAAAGCCTACGACGCAGATTGACCATTACGACAACCTGGCGGCTATATTCGACTGTCTGCGCCGCATAAATGTTATCCTGATTGATTTGTCAAGGGATTTCTGGACGTATATTTCCATGGGGTACTTCCGCCTGAAGGTTAATGAGAATGAGGTTGGTTCGTCGGCAATGCCTCATAAGGTGAATCCTATTGATTTTGAGAATGCGGAGGGTAATCTCGGGCTGGCGAACGCTTTTCTTACTCATTTGTCGATGAAGCTTCCGGTTTCCCGCCTGCAGAGGGATTTGTCGGATTCTACGGTTTTGCGCAATGTTGGTATGCCTTTGGCGTACGGCCTAATTGCTTTTTCTTCCTTAGTTAAAGGCTTGAATAAGATAAGTATTGATAAGGAGGTGATTGACAGGGATTTGGAACAGAATTGGCAGGTGGTCGCTGAGGGTATTCAGACTATTCTTCGCAGGGAGGGTTACCCGCATCCGTACGAGGCTTTAAAACAGCTTACGCGTACGGGCCGTGATATGGACGAGGTTACTATCAAGGAGTTTATTGAAGGTTTGGATATTGACGATTCTGTCAAGGATGAGCTCCGCGCCCTCACCCCCTGGACCTATTGATTCATCGCAAAATAGATTATTCCTTTTTCAGAAGAAGGTCGTTGCGGCTTAAGTTGTCCGTTCTAAATAAGTTATTCTGTGAGGAAGACGTCGTCACCGGGGGCGGCGAAGTGAAAGTTTTCCCTTGCGAATTCTTCCAGGGTGTCCCTTTCGTTTGAGAGACGCTGGATACGAAGGTCCAGTTTGGCGTTCTCCCTGGTGTAATGCCGGATTTCCGCCTCCTGATGGCGGATCTCCCGGCGGGCGCCGATCCAGCGGAAAATATTGTCATGGCTTAAAACCAGGATGTAAAGAGCGGCAAGCAGGGTGGCTACAAGGGCATAGCGGAAGAAGCCGCGGTGCGGTCCGTTCCACAGCTGGTTGAGACTTCCCTTGACAGTAGACTTTGCTTTCTTGAAATCCGGTGTAGCCATTTTATTTTGTGATTTCTACAAAAGTAGCTAAATTTGAGGACAATTTGAAACAAAATTTAACAAATTCATATATGAAACCTACACTTCTTGTTCTTGCAGCCGGTATGGGCAGCCGTTACGGAGGCCTCAAACAGATGGACACCCTTGGCCCCAACGGAGAGACAATCATTGATTATTCAATCTACGACGCCGTTCAGGCTGGCTTCGGTAAGGTGGTTTACATCGTACGCGAATACTTCCGCGAGCAGTTTGAAGAAACCGTTAAAAAGAAATACGCCAACGTAAAATGTATTGACGGAGAGCCCCTCCAGTTCGTATTTGTAACCCAGGAACTGGACAAGATTCCAGCAGGATTTGAAGTTAACCCGGAAAGGCAGAAACCCTGGGGTACCGCCCATGCCGTCCTTATGGCAAAGGACGTTATCAAGGAACCCTTCGCAGTAATCAACGGAGACGACTTTTACGGCCGCGAATCCTTCAAGGTCCTTGGAGACTGGCTCCGTGCTCACGAAAACACCAAGGGCTGCTACAGCATCGTTGGATTTGCCCTTGAGAACACCCTCTCAGAGTCCGGCGGCGTTTCCCGCGGAATCTGCTTCTATGACAAAGAATTCAAGCTACAGGACGTTGTAGAGCATCTTAACATCGCCCGTGAGGCAGACGGAAAGGTTTACGGAGACAACTCCTCTGACGGCCGCACTCACATCAAGCTCAACGGCAAAGATCTCTGCTCCATGAACATGTGGGGCTTCACCCCGGATTATTTTGAAAAGAGCGCAGAGCTCTTCAAGGTTTTCCTGACGGACTTCGGCAAGGAGCTCAAGAAAGAGTATTACATCCCCTACGCTGTAGACTGCATGATCAAGGCAGGTGACAAATGCGAGGTCCTGGCCACCGGCAGCAAGTGGTTCGGCGTTACTTACAAAGAGGACCGTCCGGCAGTTGTAGCCAAATTCAAGGAACTCTCAGACAAAGGAATTTACCCCAGCCCCCTGTACAAGTAAAATGGCATTTTTCAGAAAAGGCAGAAACGCCAACTTCATCATTCTGAACAGCTTTTCCTGGCACGTTCCGGGCATTGGCGGGCTGTTCGCCTTCCTTGGATGGTTTATTGCAGGTTTCCTGATTTGCCAGGTAATATCTACATTAATCATAATGGTCTACGGACTGTCCACAGGGAACGCATCGGCCAGCGGAATTATTGCCCTTGCGAAAGACCCCAAACTGCTTCAGATTATCCAGCTTGTAAGCTATCCTTTCCTGTTCCTGCCGGCACTCATTGCGTCCAGGTATATGAGTAACAGGAACGTATTCTTTGAGAACGGATACAAAGTGGATTCCCCGGTAAAGGAAAAGATAAATCCCTGGAAAGCAGGTGTTCTTTGCTGCCTGGCCACCTTCAGCCTGGCCTTCCTGATGGATTTCCTGAACGGTTTGCTCCCGGAGATGTCGGACAGCTGGAAGACGGCGATAGAAGCGATGGTGGGAGGCAACTTCATCATCAACTTCATCTGCGTGAGCATTTTTGCACCGTTCTTTGAGGAATGGTTCATCCGCGGAACATTGCTCCGTGGCCTTCTTAACTGCAAGCGCCCGGACGGCAGCCGCGGCTTCTCCCCTTTCTGGTCCATCGTCGTAACATCGGCCATCTTCGGGCTTATCCACGGCAACATCTGGCAGGCTCTGCCGGCCTTCGCCCTGGGCTGCCTGTTCGGCTACATTTATTACAAGACCGGAAGTCTTAAGCTGACGATGCTGATGCATTTCTTCAACAACACCGTGTCCCTTGTGGCCAGCCAGTTCTTTACCGACAGCGCCGCAGAGACCTGGGCCGATGTCATCCCGTATCCGCAGCTGTACGCCGTGTCGGCCGCATGCCTTGCGGTTGTAGTGCTGGTGGTTCTGGAATTCAGGAAAATAAAGACTGCGCGCAGCGGAGGCTGCGAGCTTATTCCTGCTGAAGTTCCTTCAGAAGTTCCCCGGCCTTAGCCAGGCTGTCTACCTTGCCTATGTCAAGGAGGCGGACATCCCCGGGACAGACGCCATAAACCGGATAGCGGTCACAGACCGATATATAAAAGTCGATGATGGAGAATCTGTCACCGACTTTTTCATTGTCGAAGGCGGCGAATATGCTGTCCGACATATAATGGATGCCGGAGAATGCCAGCATGCGGTAGCGTGAAGGGTCGATTTGGCCATATGGGCTGCGGACCTCGCCGGTGGCGATGTTGGTCCAGCCGACAAGACGGAGGTCGTCGTCAAAAAGACAGTATCTCTGGGTCTTGCGTTCGCTTACAAGTATGGTGGAAACGGCCTCCGGGCGCACCTGGGCGCGGAAACCGGCAAGATTGACATCGGACAGTATATCTACATTGTGGACAAGGAATCCGCCGCTTCCCTCCAGCAGGGGGCGGGCAAAGCGCACTCCGCCTCCGGTCTCCCGCAGGAGGTCACGTTCATCGGACACGGCTATTTTGCGGCCGGGGACGCCGGAGACTTCGGGGGTCTTGAGATAATCTATTATCTGGTCCGGGAAGTGGTGGACGTTGACTACGAAGTCGTCGTAGCCGAAGGTGGCGAGTTTGTCAATGATGTGGCGCAGCATGGGCACTCCGCCAACGGGCACCAGTGCCTTTGGCATTGTGTCTGTCAATGGTTTCAACCTGGTCCCCAAACCAGCTGCAAATATCATCGCCTTCATTTACAGTCGCTTTTCTATGTCCAGTTCGCGGTGGGTGATGGAGATTTTGACGTCGAACTTTTTGGCAAGATGTTCGGCAAGATGCTCGGCGCAGTAGACGCTGCGGTGCTGACCGCCGGTACAGCCGAAGCAGACCTGCAAGTGAGTGAACTTGCGCTCTATAAAGCGCTTGACGTGAACGTCCACAAGGCGGTAAACGTTATCAAGGAAGAAGAGAATCTCTCCGTCGTCCTCCAGGAACTTGATAACCTCCTTATCCATGCCGTTGAACTGACGGTAGTACTCGTATTTGCCGGGGTTGTTTACGGCGCGGCAGTCGAAGACATAGCCGCCGCCGTTGCCGCTGGTGTCTACCGGAACGCCCTTTTTGTAAGCAAAGCTGTAGATGCTCACCTCCAGGCGCTTGTCCTCTGCTATTTCATAGAACTGCTGCATCCTGGTGAGCTTGGTCAGGACCTCGTTCAGGTAAGGATATTTGTCAAAGGGAGTGCGCAGCAGGCGGCGCAGGTTGTCAATTGCGAAGGGAACGCTGGCAAGGAAGTGCGGCTTCTTTTCAAAGTAGCCCCTGAAGCCGTATGCGCCAAGGGTCTGCAAATTGCGGAAGAGCACGAACTGGCGCAGTTTCTCGCGGAAATGAGACTCGTCCAGATCCGGCAGGTAAGTCCTCACGGCCCGGAGGTAAGAGGATAGCATTTCCTGCTTCAGGTCATCCGGGTAACGGGCGCGGGCCTGCCAGATAAATGATGCGACATCGTAATATATAGGGCCTTTTCGGCCGCCCTGGAAGTCGATGAAATAAGGGACATCGTCCTTGAGCATCACGTTGCGGGCCTGGAAATCGCGGTACATGAAAGTATCGCCCATGTCCTCCAGAAGGTCTTCCTTGAATTTTTCAAAGTCGTCCTGCAGGCGGACCTCGTTAAAATCCAGGCCTGTGGCCTTAAGGAAGCAGTATTTGAAATAGTTCAGGTCAAAGAGAATCATCCTCTCTCCGAAGGCAGGCTCAGGGTAGCAGACATTGAAGTCCAGCCCGTCGGCCCCTTTGAACTGAATCTTGGGCAGCTTTTCTACAACCTTGCAAAGAAGATCCCGCTCATAAGAGGAATACTCCCCGCTTTCACGGCCGTGGGAAACCTCCTGATAAAGGACAGAGTCTCCCAGGTCTTCCTGAATATAAGCCATCCCGTCCGTGCTGACAGCGAGTACCTTGGGGACATTTATTCCCTTTTCCCCAAAGTGGCGGCTCAGGGTGATGAAAGCGTTGTTTTCATCTTTGTTTGTGCCGATGACGCCGACAACCGACACCAGTCCACCGCGGATGCGGAAGTACCTGCGGTTGCTTCCGGAAGAGTTCATTTCCGTTATCTCCGACGCCGTCTGGCCAGTATATTTCTCAAAAAGTTGCTTTAATACTTCTTCCATGCGATATAATATCATTTATAGCTGCGAATTTACTAAATTATATTTATATTTGCATAAACAGAGTTGAAATATCTCGGATATGGATAAATATTATTCTTATTGCTCGGACAAGTACCAGTACACCATGGGAAAGTCTTTCCTTGACTGCGGTAAGGCAGAGGAAACCGCCGTGTTCAACCTTTTCTACAGGAAAGCCCCGGAAAACAACAACTGGGCGGTGGTAAGCGGCACGCAGGAAATCATAGACCTTGTACTTAACCTTGGCAAGATGCCGGAGGATTTTTATGAGAAATTCCTCCCGGGAGATGAATACGCGGATTTCCGCAAGTACCTGACTACCTTGAAGTTCACCGGCAACGTCTATGCCATGAGGGAGGGAGAAATCGCCTTTCCAAACCAGCCGATAGTGATAGTTGAAGCCCCTCTGGTCCAGGCCCAGATCCTGGAGACCCCCATGCTCTGCATCATGAACCACCAGATGGCCGTAGCCACCAAGGCATCCCGCGTCTGCAGGGCCACCGAGCATCCCGTCAGCGAGTTCGGCTCGCGCCGGGCGCACGGCCCCTGGGCCGCAACCTACGGCGCCAAGGCCGCGATTATAGCCGGATGTGCAAGCTCGTCCAACATCCTTACCGGAGTGTTCAACGGCATCCCGTCCACAGGCACCATGGCCCACAGCTTCGTGACCTCCTATGGCAGCAGCGTAGAGGGAGAGCACAGGGCCTTCTGCGACTATATCAAGACCCATAAAGGAGAGAATCTGATCCTTCTTATCGATACTTACGACACTTTAAGGTGCGGTGTGCTTAACGCAATCAGGGCCTTCAGGGAGAACGGAATCGATGATTCCTATCCCGGAGGCTACGGAATCCGCCTGGACAGCGGAGACCTCGCCTACCTTTCCGTAAAAGTGCGTGAAATCCTGGACGCACACGGCATGAAGAACTGTAAGATATTCGCTACCAATTCTTTGGACGAATACCTTATCAGCGACCTTGAGCGCCAGGGAGCCCGCATCGACTCATACGGAGTGGGAGACGCAATCGCAACCAGCAAGGCGGCCCCCTGCTTCGGCAATATCTACAAGCTTGTCCAGCTTGCCGGTGAGCCCGTCCTCAAACGCTCGGAAGACACTATCAAGCTTATAAACCCGGGATTCCACATCACCTACCGCATCATCGTGAATGACTCCTCACTGGGAGAAAGATTCAAGGCCGATGTCACCTGCCTTCGCGGCGACGAAACCGCCCGCAGGATAGAGGTGGGAGAGGAGTTTACCATCTTCGACGAGCAAGACCGCTTCAAGCACAAGACCTTCGGGAAAGGCGCCTATACTTACAGGGCGCTCCAGCTGCCAGTAATCAAGGACGGCAAACGCTGCGAGGCACCTCATACCATCCAGGAGAAAAGGGATTTCTACAAGGATAACCTGAAGCATTTCAGCCCCACGGAAACCCGACTCATCAACCCTCATTATTATAAGGTGGACATATCGGAAGAGCTCCGCGCAGAGAAAATCAGCATCCTTGAGAGGATTAATTCCCAGATAGAGGGTTTCTCTATTGATTAAGCAGGAATAGAGCCGGATGTCTTAGAATTTTTAAGGAAAACGGCCTTTTTCTTGTATTATTTTTTGCTAAAACGTTAAAAATTCCTTATTTTTGAAACAATTAATAACAAAGGATCAGTTTTAACTAAAACTAATGAAGATTGTAGATAATATTAACGGGAAAGCCCCTGTAGGCAATGTTCTGGTAGTGAATACCGGCTCCATTACCACCAAATTCGGTTATTACGTAGACGGAGAAGTAATCCTTGACCGCAAACTTGAGCACACGGTAGAGGAACTGTCCAAGTTCAAGGATGTAATGGAGCAGGACAAGATGCGCACCAAGGCTATTCTTGACGCCCTTGTAGACCTTAACGTAAAACTGGAAGACATAGATATAGTAATGTGCCGCGGAGGTCTTTTCACCCCCTGCATCACCGGCGTTTACAACGTCAACGCAGACATGCGGGAGGTTCTTTCAAGCAGCCGCGACGGCAACCATGCCTGCAACCTTAGCGCCCTTATCGGAGATGAAATAGCAGAGGAAATCAACGCCCTGCGGGAAAAGAAGGGGCTCAAGCCCCGCTTCGGCAAGTGCGTCGCTTACGTAGCAGACCCTCCCATGGCAGACGAGATGCTGCCGGAGTGCCACGTGGGCGGTATCCCGGAATTCCGCCGCACCACCCTCTTCCACGCACTCAACACCCGCGCCATAATGCGCAGGTTCCTGCGCGAGACAGGGCGCAAGGCAGAAGACACCGCCGCCATCATCTGCCACATGGGCGGCGGAGTTACCATTTCCCTGCACAAGGGAGGCCGTGTCATTGACACGTCCCACGGCCTGGGAGGCGACGGCCCCATCACCCCGGAAAGGGCCGGATGCTGCCCTCCGTACCCGCTTATCGACATGTGCTTCAGCGGCAAATACACAAAACAGGAGATTAAAAAGAAACTCATCGGCCGCGGCGGAGCAGTCGCATACTTCGGCACCAATGACATGCGAATCGTAGAACAACGCGCGCTTGCAGGAGACCCGGAGTACGTTGTATTCATGAAGGCATTCGTGCTTAACATCGCCAAATACATAGTTGCACAGGGCGCCGTAGTGGACGGCAAGGTAGACGTAATCATCCTTACCGGCGGCGTCGCATACAGCAAGTATATTACGGATGAAATCACAAAGAAAGTAAACTGGCTTGCTCCCGTGAAGGTTTATCCCGGTGAAAACGAGCTTGGTTCCCTTGCAGAAAACGGATATATCATCCTTGCAGGCGCCACCAAGATTCACACCTACAACAAAGACAGAATTCTTGAAGATTAGTTTGAACACATAATTAAGACATATATGGCAAATATAGATTACTCACAGAGATCTTTCAGCTATTATCCCACAAACGCCATCGTTACAGCCAAATGCATTGACGGCGTTTGGACAGAGCCGCAGCTAAGCAGCAATTTTGACATCAGCCTGCACTGCTTCGCCGGCGTTTTCCATTATGCTCCATCCTGTTTCGAGGGCGCAAAGGCCTTCAAAGGCGTAGACGGAAAGGTGCGCCTGTTCCGCCCGGACGAGAACGCAAAACGTATGATTAACAGCGCCAAATATCTTGACATGCCCTACCCTTCGGTAGAAATGTTCATAGACATGTGCGTACGCTGCATACAGGCAAACTGGGAGCACATACCTCCCTATGAGTCAGGCGCGTCACTTTACCTCAGGCCCGTGCTCTTCGGCATCAATCCCGGTCTTGGAATCAAATCGTCCAAGGATGTGATGTTTGCCGTAATGTGCTCTGCAGTAGGTACTTATTCAGGAGCAAAGAGCCTCAGCACAGGCACCGCCGTGCTGTCGCGCAACTATGACCGTGCAGCCACATTCGG
The DNA here is from genome assembly GCA_900314395.1 of uncultured Prevotellaceae bacterium. Classification (GTDB taxonomy): domain Bacteria; phylum Bacteroidota; class Bacteroidia; order Bacteroidales; family UBA932; genus Cryptobacteroides. The sequence continues at coordinate 30,051 of OMVB01000021.1, forward strand.
CAGCGGCGGATACAAACTGGGCGCCAACTACGCACAGAGCCTGCACGCCTACAACGTAGCCCACAACGCAGGATACCGCGAGCTCCTGTTCCTTGACAGCGCAACCCATACTCACATAGAGGAGTTCGGTTCATCCAACTTCTTCGCCATCAAGGACAACACCTACATCACTCCGGATTCCACCAGCGTACTGCCCTCCATCACCAACAAGAGCCTCCGCACCGTAGCAGAGGAGTTCGGCCTTAAAGTAGAGCGCCGCACGGTAATGGTAGAGGAGCTTGCAAGCTTCCAGGAGGTCAATTCCTGCGGTACAGCCGTGGTTATCACCCCTATCAGCCGCATCGACGACAAACCCACCCTGGAGAGCAAGGAAGTCACCCGCAGCTTCAACTTCGGGGAAGAATGCGGGCCAATCAGCCGCAAGCTGTACAACCGCATCATCGGTATACAGAAAGGTCTGGAGGAAGACACATACAACTGGTGCCTCTTCGTTAACGAGAAGTAGCGATGAAAGACAAGGTTGCCGCGCTTTTGCAGGAGCACAAGGTGGATGAAGCCATCGATTTGATAGATTCTTTCAAAGCCGATGGCGGCCGTATGGACGACACCTTGTATTACCTTCTGGGCAATGCCTGGCGCAAGAAAGGCAACTGGCAGATGGCGATCAACAACTACCTGGAGGCGGTCCGCCTGAACCCGGACTCCCCTGCCGCCGGTGCACTGGAGATTGCCAACAACATACTGGATTATTACAACAAGGACTTATACAACCCGTAGAATACAACAATTAAAACTATAGGACTATGGCAAAGATGAAAGGAGCTACCCTGGTAGACATCGAACGCTGCAAAGGCTGCGGACTGTGCGTTGTCGCCTGCCCCCTGAAAGTGTTGGCCCTGACTACCAAAAATGTCAACCAAAAGGGTTACAACTACGCTGAGGCCGTCCTGGAAGACACTTGCACGGGATGTTCTTCCTGCGCAATCGTATGCCCGGACGGATGTATAACCGTTTATCGTAAAAAGGAGATTTAACTATGGCAGAGAAAGAAATCACCTTGATGAAAGGCAATGAGGCCATTGCCCACGCCGCCATCCGTTGCGGTTGCGACGGTTACTTCGGCTACCCTATCACCCCCCAGTCAGAGGTACTTGAAACCCTGGCAGCAGAAAAGCCCTGGGAGACCACCGGAATGGTAGTTCTCCAGGCAGAAAGCGAGGTCGCTTCCATCAACATGGTTTACGGCGGCGCAGCTTCAGGAAAGAGAGTAATGACATCTTCATCATCTCCTGGCGTAAGCCTTATGCAGGAGGGCATTTCCTATCTGGCAGGAGCCGAACTTCCCTGCCTCATCGTCAATGTTTCCCGCGGAGGCCCCGGACTGGGAACCATCCAGCCCAGCCAGGCAGACTATTTCCAGACTGTCAAGGGCGGCGGCCACGGAGACTATAAGCTTATCACCCTTGCACCGGCATCGGTTCAGGAGATGGCAGACTTCGTAGACCTTGCCTTCGAGCTGGCATTCCGCTACCGCAATCCGGCCATGATACTGTCCGACGGTGCCATCGGCCAGATGATGGAGAAGGTTGTCCTCCCTCCTTTCAAACCCCGCCGCACAGAGGAAGAGCTTGCAAAAGAGTGCCCTTGGGCCACCACAGGCCGCATCGGCATGCGCAAGCCCAACATCATAACCTCCCTCGCACTCGTTTCAGAGGAGATGGAGCGCGTTAACCTGCGCCTGCAGGCAAAATACAAAGTCATCCAGGAAAAAGAGGTCCGCTACGAAGAATATATGACCGATGATGCAGAATACCTGATCGTCGCATTCGGCAGCGCAGCCCGTATTTCCAAGAAGGTTATCTCCATCGCCCGCGAACAGGGCATCAAGGTGGGCCTTCTGCGTCCTATCACCCTTTGGCCTTTCCCTTCAAAGCGCATCGCGGAACTCGGCAGGAAGGTAAAAGGTATCCTCTCTCTTGAAATCAACGCAGGACAGATGGTGGAAGACATCCGCCTGGCAGTTGAATGCAAGGTTCCCGTTAAGTGGTACGGCCGCCTTGGCGGTATCATCCCGGAGCCGGAGGAAGTTGTAGAAGAAATCAAGAAAATGACCCTCTAATCCCTGAAGCGCTATGACAAAAGAAGAAATAATGCAGCCGGAAAACATCGTTTACCGCAAACCGGAACTGCTCAATGACGTACCCATGCACTACTGCCCCGGCTGCAGCCACGGCGTTGTGCACAAACTCGTCTCCGAAGTCATCGCAGAGATGGGTATGACAGACAAGACCATCGCAATCTCTCCCGTAGGTTGCGCAGTGTTCGCATACAAATACATCGACGTAGACTGGCAGGAAGCCGCCCACGGACGCGCTCCGGCAGTGGCAAGCGCAGTGAAGCGCCTGTGGCCGGACCGTCTGGTGTTCACTTACCAGGGAGACGGTGACCTGGCCTGCATCGGTACGGCGGAGACCATCCACGCCCTGAACCGCGGGGAAAACATCACCATCATCTTCATCAACAATGCAATTTACGGCATGACAGGCGGCCAGATGGCGCCTACCACCCTGCTCGGCATGAAGACCGTTACCTGCCCTTACGGCCGCGTTCCGGAGCTACACGGATACCCCCTGAAGATGGCGGATATTGCTGTAGGCCTGCAGGGAACCTGCTATGTAACACGCCAGTCCGTACAGAGTGTCGCCGCCATTCTTAAGGCCAAGAAGGCTATCAGGAAGGCGTTCGAGTACTCTATGCAGGGCAAGGGATCCAACCTTGTAGAGATTGTTTCCACCTGCAACACCAACTGGAGGATGTCACCTGTCAAGGCTAACCAGTGGATGGAGGAGAACATGTTCCCGTTCTACCCGCTGGGAGACCTCAAGGATAACGGAATTTAAACTTTAGTACGCTATGACACAGGAAATTATCATATCAGGATTCGGAGGACAGGGCGTCCTCTCAATGGGAAAGATTCTCGCTTATGCAGGTCTTATGGAAGATAAGGAGGTTACCTGGATGCCGGCATACGGTCCGGAGCAGCGTGGCGGTACTGCAAACGTAACAGTTATCGTCAGCGACGATCCCGTTTCCTCCCCTATCCTCAGCAGCTATGACACGGCAATCGTTCTCAACCAGCCTTCCCTGGAGAAGTTCGAGCCCAAGGTAAAACCCGGCGGAACCCTCATTTACGACGGTTACGGAATCAACGTGCCTCCTACACGCAAGGATATCAACGTGTACAGGATTGACGCCATGGATACTGCCGCAGCCCTTAACATGATCAAGGTGTTCAACATGATGGTACTTGGCGGCCTGCTCAAGATTCATCCGGTTGTAAGCATCGAGAGCGTGCTCAAGGCCCTTCGCAAGACCCTCCCCGAGCGCCATCACCACCTGATTCCAATGAATGAGGAGGCTATCCGCAAAGGAATGGAAATTATTGAAAAACAATAAAACAAAGTACTGTCCTTAAAACCGTCGCTTCGCGACCCCACCGCAAGCGGTCCCCCCTCTTACATTGCCGAGGGTGGCATGGGTTTTAAGGGCAGTACTTTGTTTATTTGTAAAATAATCGCTATATTTGCAGCCGCTTTAAAAGCCAGGTGGCTTTTGGTGCAATGGGGTCTGCTTCGGCAGACTGAGTAACACATTTTAAATCAATTATTTATGAAGCATTTTGAATTAAAGGGTCAGCTTCGCCAGGTTGGCAACAAGGCTACCATCAAAGCTCTCCGCGCACAGGGTCTTGTACCTTGCAACCTTTACGGCCAGGGCATTGAGAACGTTCTTTTCACCGTTGATGCAAAGGAGCTTAAGGGTCTCACCCACACTCCCGCATCTTTCATCGTAGACCTTGTTCTTGGTGACAAGAAGTACACAGCAGTTGTACACGAGCTCCAGTTCCATCCTGTCGAGGACCTTTGCCTCCACGTAGACTTCCTCGCAGTAAGCGAAGACAAACCCATCGCAATCATGGTGCCCCTCAACATTACCGGACATGCAGCAGGTGTTCAGGCCGGTGGTAAGTTCGTAAAGAACGTACGTGAGCTCCGTATCAGCGCCCTCATGAAGGACCTTCCTGACCAGCTCGACATCGACATCACCAAGCTCGGTATCGGTGAGAACATCGTAGCAGGTGACCTCCAGATTGAGAATGTAACCATCCTCAGCCCCAAGTCTACCATTATCTGCGGTGTCAAGGCTACCCGCCAGTCTGCTCAGGCAGCTCCCGCAGCAGAGTAATAAATGGCACTGTTCAAATTCCTAAGCCGTCTGTTTGGCTCTTCAAAAGAGTCACAGGCGGCTTTTCAAAAAGAAATCCAGCAAGAGGCTGAACCTATGGACAAGTTTCTGATAGCCGGTTTGGGCAACATCGGCCCGGAATATGCGCAGACAAGGCATAACATGGGCTTCATGGTCCTGGACGAGTGGGCCAGGGCCACAGAGACCGTGTTCACGACCGAAAGGTACGGCGATGTCGCCTGCATCAGCTTCAAGGGTCGCCAGTTCTGGCTGCTGAAGCCGTCCACATACATGAACCTGAGCGGCAATGCCGTCAGGTACTGGCTGGAGAAACTAAATATTCCCCAGGACCATCTGGTTGTCATCTGCGACGACCTTAACCTTCCCTTCGGCACCCTGCGCATGAAGACTCAGGGCAGCGACGGCGGACACAACGGTCTTACCCACATAATAGAGACTCTATCCAGTATGCAGTTCACCCGCATAAGGATGGGTATCGGCAATGAGTTCAAGCATGGGGAGCAGATAGATTATGTTCTTGGGAAACTGTCCCCGGAAGAGCTTGAGGCCATGCCGGAGCTGGCAAAGAAAGTTATCAGCGGAGTGAAGACTTTTGCGCTTGAATCGGCGCAAAGAGCCATGAATATTGTGAATACAAGGTCATAATCATACGCTTTTTTGACCCAAATTGCGAGATTTTTCAAATTTTTCTTGTTTTTAACGTTCTAATATTCTAACTTGCATACGGTTAAAAAAGATTCACCTTAATAAAACACAAATTATGAAAGCTCTTGTTGAGAAAATTAAAGCTGAGTACGAACTCTTCGTTGTTAATGCAGACGCTCAGGTAGTTAAGGGTAACAAAGCCGCTGGCGCACGCGCTCGCAAGGCCGCCCTTGAGCTCATGAAGGACATGAAAGAATTCAGAAAGGTATCTGTAGAGGCTGCAAAATAAGTCATCCCCTTCAGACAAAGAATAAAGGTATCCGCAAAACGGGTACCTTTATTTTATATATGGAATGCCTGTATATCAAACCGCCGGGGTTCCAATTGCTTGAAAACTCCGGCGATTTAACGTGTACTAAAACCTAAACCTACAACATAGATGCAGGCTGTTTATAAAACGTTGCAAAAATTTTAAAAATTTTTCAATTTTTTTTCAAAATGTTGTTATCCATCTTCAAAGCCGCCCTGATTGCCTTCACGCCAAGCTGGTTCAGATAGAAGAAAACGGCAAAGACTAGGAAGAACAGAATGAATATCCAGTTCTCATTAAGCCCCAGGATCATCAGGAACATGTCATACAGCCCGTGGAAAACAACCGGGACGACAAAAGCCAGCAAAAGGCTCAGCCATCGTCTTACAGGGATGAAAAGATAGTAAGAGAAGAAGTAACCCATGATAACGGCCAGCCCGAAGTGCATCGGCACGCTCACAAGGGCCCTGTTTACAACCACTGAAACCAGCGCCTCCCCTGTCCCGGACTCCAGCAGATTGCCTATGACGTATTTTACATTCTCCGCCAGGGCAAAGCCAAGGCCGATGCAGGCAGCATAGACAATCCCGTCCATGAACTCGTTCTGATGCTTACGCCACCTGAACAGCAGGATAAGCGCGGCTAGCTTGAAGAACTCTTCCGGAATGGCCGCCCCGATGAACGCTTCCTTGAAGCCCTCAAACACAGAGCTTGTTGCGCCATAAACTCCCAGTTTTATTACCCAGGTTTCGGCCAGGATAATAGGTATAACCGTCAGAACGCCCAAGAAAAAAGCCAGCAGAAGCTCTTTTACAGGCTCCGGGCGCAACCTGTCCCTCCAGTAAATGAAAGCGAACAGGACAATTCCGGGCAAAAGGGCCAGGAAGAAATACAGGATATACGTCCACAGCGAATAACCGGCGGTCTCCCCGCCAAAATCAGGATCTTCGATATAAGTAGTCAACATATCCTCTGAAACCACGTAGTCCGAAGTCTTTCCGTAGACATGGGTAACCCCGTCCTCATTTATCACATTAAGATAACTCAGGTCCTCTGCAATCAGCAGGTCCATCGACTCGGTATAATAAATGCCCTGCGTCTGGTCAAATAACAATGTCCGCGGATTATCACAAAAAAACATCCCATCCAAAGCTTGTATTGACCATACCAGACGATGGTCAGTTAGTATTATGAGATCCAAAACAGCTTCAGCGCAATCCCCGTCCAGATAAACCTCCCCGTCCCTGGAAGAATTGGAATAAGTGTACCGGTGGACCTGATAATAACCGGAATCCTGCTCACTGGCAAAGGACGGCATCAGCCCCGCCAACAGAATTATTATGCCGATGATATATTTTTTCATAGCCTTTTTTAGTCTTGATATGGTATTGCCGGCGCCGCAGTTATGAGCCGATGATAAAGGGAATCCGCTGCCGTCAGCGGACGATACCGGCCGAAGCACCAAAGCGTCCTGGTTTCCTTGTTCCGGTACGATTCAAGCTCGTATTCGTCGTCCGGATGGCCGATGAACGAGACATGAGAGTCCAGCGGTATAAAGTCCCCACCCTTAAGTACCATCACTTCCGGAGCCGGCAAGTTAGCGACTTTTGTACCTATCAGTTCATTTTCCGAAGTATACACAATCGGATACTGCATAAACAGCTGATTTGCAGTATTTCCCTTGGGGCCGGCATAGAAATACCGGTTACCGAATCCAAAGTGGTGACGCACGCCGTCATCGTCTTTGAAACTAAAAACCCAGGTGCTTTTTTCCCAGGCTCCCGTATCCAGGGACTGACGGTAGACATAGGCCTGAAAACCGACAAACAGGACTGGCAGCATGCAGGCCAGGGTAATACCCAGGATTCCGGTCGTCACAGCAAGATTGGGATGTCCTTTTGCATCCAGCCTTTCCGCCAAAACCGCTCCGATGCCGATAATGACCAGCGCCACCGCCACCAGCACCGCTATCGACAAAAAATATCCCCAAAAAGTCAGTTGCATACGCTTTGGAATTTATCTTATTAGATACTTCTTGGCCAAGTACCCCAAATAATAAGCTAATATCAATATTCCCCATACCACCGCAAAACAGAGGGCAAAATAGACGATGATAGTTATTAAGAACCAGATGAAAGGGAAAATCCAGCACGTGTCATTTGAATTATAGTCAAACTCACGATATGCATAAAGAGGATAATTAAGAAAAGATTTGAAAGACCACTTTGGAACACTTCTTACAACCTCTACGGCAACAAGTATCTGACCGATATTATCCCGGTAGTAATAACTGTTGTAATCTTTTAACAATGAAACAGTTGAACTTGACAAAGTGTCTATCTGCCCTTCCTGCCTGGCCACCAGATTGTATTTTTTAAACTGTTCGTCAATATTCATACTGTCTCTTTGGGAAAACACGATGTCATTTACGGCCAGATAGATCATTCCTGATTCTTTTGCACGGGTAAAGCCGGCGGCTTTATTCTCTTTCGTAGGTTGCCATTTATAAATGTCACTGGTTTTAACTGCCTGGGGAGAATACACTACATTGGCACCTTCCGGCTGTATGGTATATAACATAGATCCGAAGTTAACCTTTTCTCCGTTAACCTCTACACCTTTAGACAAACATAAATCCAGCAAAGACTCACCCTTAAAGGGTTCCCATTTATCATAGAAAACCCAGCTGAAATCCGGTCTTGTGTTGTTTTTGGCAGATTCCAGAATCTCTGTTATATCCGTATTGGTACCACCGGAGATAATTATCCGGAATTTATCGCCTTCGTTAATCCTCACGCCGGTATTCGCCCAAGGTTCCGAAGCGTTGAAAAGATACAAGGCATATTCACTGTTCAATGCTTTTTGCGGATTTAGAGCGCCCTGTTCATTGACGTGCATTTCTGTTTTAAAAAGAATGACATCGTTAATAAAGGCCGACGCATAATAAACAACGGAGACCAATACCATGACTACCGCTGATACAACCAGTAAAAACCGCAACCTTTTATTAAAATACCACCTATCCTTATCAGAACCATCTGCCTCCGCCAATGATTCAAACAAGGTTTTATTATCAATAGAAACCTTACCAGGCTTATCGTCTTCCGTCAGCCAGTCCAGCAAGCCGCTTACTAATTTATTCTTTGGCATATCCCTGACTGCTATTTAGAGGTATTCTTTTCTACGATAATAAGGAATGAGCCAAGATTATCATCGAACCAGGCTGTCTTATAACCCATACGATAATAATACTCCAGTTCGCTCATTTTGATGTTTCCATCCATTGCTGTCCACTAAAAGTTGTGGACGTAGTTAAAAGTTAAAAATCAAACAACG
>OMVB01000139.1 GCA_900314395.1 uncultured Prevotellaceae bacterium
ATGGCGAACGAGAAGGAAAACAAGTATAACGCCAATTTCCTTCACTATTGCATCTCCCGTCTTCATGAGAAATTCGGGCAGAGCAGGCGGTACATCATGTGCCGCCTGCTTGAGAAGGGCCTGTCATCTGATGAGATGTATTCTTCCGTTTTGGAAGACATGAAGAGGGAATATGACATATTCGTCTCGGGTAACAGTGTGGCTAACGTTAAATAATTTTTCATATGCAGGGTGTCATCATAGTTTTGCTTGCGGCTCTTTTCCTTTTGATTGGGGCAGGCTTTTATTTTATGTTCTTTAAGAAGGAGTCCTCCGGTCCCGGAAAAGACACTGTGGCGGCCCCTTCAGCGTCTATCGTCAAGGTCCGTGACGCCATCAGTGACGGAAACACCGTGAGGTTTATCGCGGAGATGTCGCAGGACGACTTCGACGGCATGCAGGGTGGGGAGACATTCGTTATTCCGAACAGTGACGAATACGACCTGGAAGAGACGGATATAGAGCGTCTTAGAAAGCCTTCCACACCGTATGAAGAGAAATGTGAGATTGCCCGTATGCTGAGGAAACTGGGCTATCATGTGAATTTCCCCAGGGAGGGGGAGGACGACGGTGACGGGAAACAGTCCGATGACGTCGACAGCATTTCAGTGGAAACGGATGTCGATGTCCTTCGTGCAATCCTTACCAATCCATATTCTTCACTAGAGAAGACGGAAGCCGCAAAGCGCAGGCTTGAGGAGTTGGAGAGTGGCGGCGACAGTGATAGGGAAGGCGGTGACGATGACGTTGAGCTCGGTGATGACAGCGAAGGAGGAGAGCCGCAGGGTAGTGGAGACGATGGGTATGATGACGGTGATGAAGGTTACGAGGCACCGGATGCCGTCGAAGACTACGGTGGGGAGTTCATCGAGCCGTCTGAGCAGATGTATGCCGAAGAGCCGGAGCCGGAAGGTGAGCCTGATTGTGGCAGCTCCGTTATGGAAAAGACTGCTGCGGAGGAGCCTTATGATTATGAAAAGGATATCTTCGGTCCCGAGAATGAGACTCCGGAGCAGCAGGCAGAAGTATCTAAGCAAGAAGCAGCACAAAACCAGGAGACAGCGAAGGAGCGTAGCTCCGACAGTTATCTGGAATTCACCAAGGGTGACGGTTTTGTGGATAACGCGGAGACAGAGAAGCTCTTCAAGCTGTTGTTCTTCATTATCAGGAGCTATAAGAAGGGATTCATTGATCCGGAGCTTGTTGCCTTCACGGAGGAGAAATACCACGTAAATATCAACAAGTCCGACTGGTCTCCTGCGGAGATACGCCGTGCGGAGGCCCGGAAGAATGTCTATTTGAGGAATTCTGTAATGAAGGATATGCCTCTTAACGAATACGCAGCTTATATTCATTCTAATGTTATGGAGGCTGAAGCTGATAAGGCACAGGAGAATACGCAGGAGAATGCCGCAAGCCCTTCCGTGGAGCAACCACCAGTGCCCGTTCAGGAGTCTGTCTCTCCTTCCGTGAATGAAGAACGGTCCGAGTCTAATGAGGAGGTCACTCCTTCTCTTGGCAAGGGTCTTCTCAAGCATCCGGAGGTCAAGATGACCCGCCCGCTCAGCGTGACGGCGAATCTTGACTTCAAAGGCGGCCGGCATGATATCATGTGGAAACGGGTGTCACTCGCAGAATCATAATTGTATTATATAACTTAATTATTGTTTATTATGAAAAACAAACAATCTCTCATGCGTAAAGCCGTTACCGGCTTTTTCATGCTTCTTCCCGCGGTTGCGTTTGCAGATGCCGGGACTGCCGATCAGATTCTAAATCAGACCCATTTGCAGCTCCGTAATATGTCCGGGAGTATTGTAAATGTAGTTTCGGTTATTATGGGCCTTATCGGCGTTGTAATGCTTGCTACCAATCTTGTTAAGTATTTCAAGGGAGATCCTTCATCCAATGACGCTCTTATGAAGGTCGGCGGTGGTCTTCTTATCGCTGTTGTAATTCTTCAGATCATAAGGGTTACACTCCTTGCCGGATAATATGCGTTGCGTTGTTTACCGTTCACTTGACAAGCCTTCGTCTTTCTTTGGCATCAAGGGTCGATTTATGACCTGGATGGGGCTGCTGCTTGTGGCGGACCTCTTCCTGGCATTTATCATCGGGGCTTTCCTGGGGACTCTTTTCGCTTTTGCGATTTTTGTCATCGAGGCGGTTGCAGCGTATCTATTTGTCATGAGTCTTCAAGGGAAAAGCTCCGACAGGGCCTTTTCCCTTAAGATGAATGCCAGGCGGTATCCCCGTTATGTGAGGACCCCTCCTGGGCCTTTCAGGGGGTTTTGGAACGGAAGACTGTTATAAGGAACGATTATGGAGACAATTGGAACAAAGAAGGAGCTTTACGACATTATGCCCGTCATGCAGGTGTGTGACGGCATGATTGTATCTAGACGTGGAGAGGTGACGATTGGCTGGGAGATGACCATGCCTGTCGTTTATGATGCCATGGAGGATGGATATGATGATATAGTGAATTCGTTCGCCGCAGCGGCGAAGCTGCTGCCTGCATGGACGATGATTCACAGGCAGGACGTGTTTACTTATGACCAGTATCACGGGAAATACGATGGCCGTTATCTGTCTGACTGCTACAGCAGTCATTTTGAAGGCCGTAAGTTCCTTCGTCATCGTCAGTTCCTGTTCCTTACCATGTCTTCGAAGGCATCCGCCATGAAGGCGAACTCTGCAACGTCCGTTTTCGGAGTGCGATTCAGTGCCCCTGTCCCCTCTGAGCAGCAGATATGGGACTTCAAGAACAAGGCGGATGAATTCATCTCCGTTCTTACGGGGTGCGAATATATCAGAGCTCGCAGGCTTACCCAGGAGGAGCTGGAGGGGACAAGGGAGGAGACGGGTCTTATTGACTCTTATCTCACTTTCTGTCAGGACTCGCCGCTTCGCTCAGACTATGTCCTTGCTCCGGACAAAGTCCGAATCTTTGACAAGAACATGCTTGGCTTCAAGGTGTCCGAGTCCGAGGATCTCCCCGGAGAAGTACCTAATATCCTTAAGGTCAATGAGTCCGGCTCTGCTTATGAGCTGTTCCTTTCTTATGGCTCTCCTCTTGGAGTGAGGCTTCCGTTGGAGCATGTAGTGAATCAGTACATACTGATTCCGTCACAGCAGTCGGTGCTCCAGGAGCTGGACCGCAAGAAAAAGAAGATGACATCCATGATGAACTCTCCTGACAACAGGGTGAATGCCGAGCAGATAGAGGCGTTCATCGATGATGTCCATCGTGACGGCAGGACGTGTTGCTATTGGCACATGAACGTCCTTGCTTGGGGCAAGGAGAGTGAGGAGTTGGAGATTAAAGGGAAAATCAGTGCTGCGCTTTCCTCGATGGGTATAATCGCCACGCAGGCGCTTTCCGACCTCCCCTCGCTTTTCTTTGCCGGTTGTCCCGGCGGATCATGTGAGTTAG
>OMVB01000097.1 GCA_900314395.1 uncultured Prevotellaceae bacterium
AGGCAGAAACGAATTTGCAAAGAACAGTATCTTCCTTCCCGCTGCCGGCTACTGCCGCGGCTCGTCGCTCTTCGACACCGGTTACTGTGGCAACTACTGGTCGCGTTCGCTCAACGTAAGCAACCCGCACTACGCTTGGTTCCTCTACTTCAACTGCTTGTTCCTCTACTTCAACTGCTTCAGAGATGATGTTAACTTGTGGACTGAGGACAACAGCCATTACTACGGCTACTCTGTCCGGCCTGTGCTCGTAACGGGTGCAAAGATAACACATAAAATTCAAAAAACAGTCATGAAAGAGCTCGTCGAAAGAATCAACACCAACGCGACTGCATTCGCAAAGGACGCCGAACTTCAGTCCGAGAACAACAACAAGTCTGCCGGCAGACGCGCCCGCAAGGCAGCACTCGTCCTCATCAAGGACCTTAAGGAGTTCCACAAGCTGTCAGTCGAATCCGGTAAGTAGCCGTCTCCGACAGTCATGATTGCCGGCTGCGAAGAAGGACTCTATCCGTCCGTCAGAGATTCTTCCAGCGAGTCGGAGCTGGAAGAGGAAAAACGGATCTTCTACGTCAGCGTCACACGCGCAAAAGACAACCTGATCCTCACCTGCTGCGACCAACGGTGGCAGTAAAGAGAGATGAACAAAACCACACCAAGCAGATTCATTAACGAAATTTTCCCAAATAACTAAAGATTATGGCAAAAGTAACAGACCTTAGGATAAATATCTCCGAAAACGGAGAGAAAATACAATTCGAGACCCCAGTAAACGTCACAAAAGAAGGAATCTTCACAACGACAATACCTAGAAATGCCGTTGACGAAATCGAAAAATACGGCGTGACCCTCAGGACAAACCGTCTCGGCAATCCCGGCTACTTCGAAGCGAAGACACTTGATGAACTAACAATGTCCGTCAAGAAAGTCTGCCGTGAAGCCCTGTCCCGCGAACTCGTTGAAGACAAGATAATCATCACCTCTCTCCAGCAGGAGCAGCCACCAACTGAAAACGAAATTGCGGAAGCGCATCGTTATTCGGAAATGATTCGAGAGAGGGATAAGGCAAGAATCCAGCAGCAGCCGGTTCTTCCTGGTATTGAAGACCCAGGCATCCCCGGCAAGGACTTCATCCCCGTTGAATGGGTGGATGCTTGCGAGATGTACGGAAAGTGGAAGATTGTACAGCAGGAGCAGCCGGAGGTGGATTTGGAAAAGGAGGCAAACGAATGTTGGGATTATGTATTCTCCGCTATTGGCTGGGATGAAAATTCCTTAATGACAATGAATCATAAAGAATTCTTGGCTTTCGCCCACCACTTCTACGAACTTGGTCATAACGCAAGAAAGGAGGGGCAGAAATGACAGACAAGAAATGCCCGAAATGCGGGAGCCGGTGCTTTCAAATCGTCGATTATTGTGTGACTGGCTACATATACGAGGTAGAGGATGGAATAGTGACAGCGGAAGGCGCAGACGATGGTGGCGAACATAAACGCACGACATGTTGCTGTCGAGAATGTGGTCACCTCTGGCATCCGCGTAACTTCGATTATACGATAGATAATTAACACAAGAAAGGAGTAGTTATGTATCCCAATCCGTTATATCAACGTATCCCTATTGAAGACCAATACGAGATATTCAAAGAAAAGTGCAGGGAAGAGGGCATTGAGCCTCCTACATTTGAAGAATTTAAAAATAGAAAGTAATGATTCACGGACTTTGTATTAACTGTTGGTGGTATCAACTTGTTAGGGGGCGGCATTATATTGTCACCAAGAGTGGGATAAAAGAAAAACTCGGCAGTGGAAGATGCTATATGCACAACAGTGATGAAGGAAATTATACCTCGGTTGATGGCGATAGTTATTGCCCAGATTACTACAATAGGAAACTCGGAAATAAGGAACAAAAAATGACACTCGAACAATGGCTTAACGCAAGTCATCGTTCAAATCGGAAAGAAAAATGATTTATAAAGGAATTGACATCGAAAGACGGGAGTGTACCTTTATTCCGGGCCCTCATTTAAGGCTATGCGGATATGATTATGATTATGGTATGTTCCGCACAAAACACCCACGCGACCACGCTGTTTTTATGATTCATCAAGTATTCTCGGACGAAGAAATTAAAGGGAAGCGGTTTATTTATGTGCCGAGAATATATCGTGGTAGGCAATCAATGCAAGACACTTTGACAGTTTATTACCAAGAAAAGACAAGGTATTAACCCGGCGAAAGCCTAAAAGTACGAATATGACAAAGATTAAACTCCAAATATTTTTAAAAAAACAATCATTATGAAAAAGTTATTAATCGTATCACTCCTCCTGGCAGCATCACTGTCAGCCTTCGCACAGAAAAACTCTATCTCCTTCAATGCCGGATACCTAGTATCAGGAATCAATGGCTCCGCATCCGGACAAGGCTACTCAGCAGAGCTAAGCATTGACTTCAACGGCTTCTACATCGGCGTCGACTACAACTTCGACCTGCCGGGATTCCCCGCATTCATCCAGACCGGTCTCAACTGGGACTACAAAGTAGCCAAGGTCAACAACCTCAGTGAATATGCCAACTACATCAGAATCCCCGTTCACTTCAAATACAAATTTCCGATGGGAACTACCGTGAACGGATTCGTTTCCGGCGGTCCATCTGTCAACGTAGGACTCTTTGGCGAGAGTAGCGATACCTTCAAGGAAGGAGGCCTTAACAGAATACACATGCAACTGGGAATCACCGCAGGATTGGAGATAATGTCACATTTCATCATTAAACTTGGTTACGACTACGGAGTAACAAAAGCCGAAGACATCGGAATGTCAAACAGAATTGACACGCTGCAACTCGGCGTAGGATACCTTTTCTAATCAATACATTTATTAACCATTAAATCTTTACAATCATGAAAGAAACAATTGATGCAATCAAGACAGCTTATGCTGCATTTGAGAAAAACACAGACGCTCTACTTACTAAGGAGAACAAAGCAGCAGGCGTACGTGCCCGCAAAACCACCCTTGAGCTTGAGAAACTGTTTAAACAGTTCCGCAAGGAATCACTTGGTAAGTAAACCACAAAGAAAAAGGTTTTGTTTGTTTCAGGGAGTCCGACATATCGGACTCCCTTTTTTCTTCTTTCCCGACGCAGGCCAAGAACCGCCAAGAGGGCTATTTTCAAAAATCCTCCATCCTCCGGATAGTGATTTTCAAAAATTCCTTGGCTTATTTTCTTATGGTCTATATCCGTTACGCAATTCTACGGAATTGCTGGGCATTAACATACCCGGCAATCCTTGAATCGCTTCACAAATGTATCCCATAACCTAACGCACAACTTAGAAATGGAAACAAACAACACTCTAAATCCGCTTCAGGAAACCGCCATCGACAAGAAGGCAAGGAACTACGCCAGACGATTCAAGATCAAAGCCAAAGAAGATTACCTGCTTTACAGCCTTGTCATCGAAGCATACAAGAGAGGATTCTACAATGGATACAAAACAAAATCACTTTAAAAAAGGAAACAAAAAAACCATGAAAAAGATAAAATCCGTCAAATGACACGGGTTCACAAATAAGAAACCACAAGAGAATGAAAGGTGTATCATTGCCTACATGGACATATATAAAGACCTCAGATGGATAAAATCATCTTTCTTCCAATATCGTAACGGAAAATTCTACGAAAGAGACACTCCGGAGAGCTACACGTTTACAAGAGAATACATGGCAACAAATACAGAGCCCGACTGAACACTCTGCTGGATGAGCCACTACGAACACTGGCAACTGATGTATATGATTTCACTTGAAGAAAACTGATATGGAAAAACACGTAATTATCAACGAACAGGAGATGTTCGACAAAATCTATTCAATGCTCGACGAGAACTACACTCTTGTCTACGTTGATTACAGGGATGAAATCCCTAACACGACAATAAGCGAGTGTCTTGAAAAAGGATCCAGAGACCCGCTGTTGAAAAAGGACTACTATTACGATACACGTTATTACTCCGCAAAAGACGAACTAAAACAAATCGTAATGAAGACCGTCAACAACCCATACACTCCGGACCAGGTAGAGCTGTTCATGGAGTCAGACCAGTGGAGAGACCTTATCTTCGAGATAATGTCCCGGGACGATTCCACGCCAGAAAAAGACGCCTTCAGTCACACAAGGACACACGCACGCGTCGTCCTTCATTCAAATTACGACTGCTGGATTCCTCTCTGGGAAACCGCAGGTCTACAACTCCAAGGAACGGCCCTTAACGGACTGATAGCCGTACTATGCCTCAATCCCGCCAAGGTAAAAGCATCTGCCGTCAAAAGAGGAATTGCCTGTCATGGCACATGGCGCGATATCCGCTCCAGAAATGGAAAAGAAGTCGTTGACTATGATGACTTCATCGATGTACTAATCGAATGTCCAAACTACGGACTATGGACCTTCTTCGGCACCTTCGACAACGACACACTCTGGGAGTCCGACTTCAAGACATCTGACATGATGATTACCAATGACACGCTATGTACGATGTACAACAGCTGGAACGGCGGAGGGAGCCTCTCACAAGTCCGAACCAAACGTGCCGTCACACTGAAAGAACTCCTCCGCCGGGGGAGTCCATACTTTGACGGAATCAAAGTGGAAGTAGACGAAAAGAACTGCTGCAACGGATACTCCTCAGCAGAAGTCTACGGAGAACCCCTTTCAAATGAAATAATGCTAACACTCTAACCTAGATAGACTATGAATAATCCATTTCATATTCCTAACCTTAATCCTCTGTATGAAGAGGTGAAGGCTGCTGTTCTTAAGGCACAGGGTACTGACGAATTTCTGTTGGTGGACGATGATCAACGCGACACCATCTGGACTATGGTATTCGAAAATGATGACGAAGAATATCGGGAATACCAGATAAAGGCTCTTCGCGTCAAGAACGACATACTTGAATGTATCTATGATTTGCCCCATAACTGGTGGACAGTAAAAGATGTAGAAACCGCTGATGAACTTCGGTGGAGTCAGGTCAGATATGACGACTACATCTATTTCGTCCCGACTATCTTCAGTATCGCAGAGAATCTTCCAGACTATCTTGGCGATGAGCCTACTATGAACAACTGAAAGAGCAGTGCGAGCATGGCTATGATAAAGGCAAAACTGAAGCCTTGAAGGACTTGCCGAAGTGGAAGAATGTCGGCAGAAATACATCGGGGCCAACATCTCTCATCCATGGCATCAGCGCAAATTATGATATGCTATACCACAACGGTAAAACCATTTTGCTCTCCGAACTCGAAAAACTTCCAGGCTTCAAGGAGGACAGCAATGAGTAAGAGAGCAGTTCAAAACCACGACGAGGATATTATCACTATTCATCTAGGTAAGGTACTATCGGAAGAACAATACCAAGAAGTTGTTAATTCCGTAATTGCCTTTATGAATAAAAGATGGCCAACATTATCAAATAACTTGTTCAGTAATTAGTATGAGTAAAAGAACTGAAGAA
>OMVB01000025.1 GCA_900314395.1 uncultured Prevotellaceae bacterium
GCTCAGAATGACAGGCCAACAATCAGATTCTTCGCTGCGCTCAGAATGACAGGTCCTTTATTGCCCTGAGGGCTCCTTTTGTCATCCTGAGGGCTCCTTTTGTCATCCTGAGGGCTCCTTTTGTCATCCTGAGGGCGAAGCCCGAAGTATCTAAAACACCAGCACATCTGAATCGCCATAAGTCTCATAGCCTGAGGTAATTACCTTCTCGCCGGGGGCAAGGCCTTCCAGGACTTCGTAGTACTGGGGGTTCTGGCGCCCGATACGTATCTCTCTTTTGACGGCTTTGGTGCCATCTTTGTTAACAACATAAATCCATTTTCCGCCGGTTTTTTGGTAGAAAGTGCCGCGGGGAATGATGACGGCCTCCTCGGGCTGGCCCAGCTGAAGGTTCAGGTAATAGGTCTGGCCGGAGCGGATGTTGTCCGGCTGCTCGCCGTCGAACTTGAAATCGGCCTTGAACTTGCCGTCGCGCACCTCCGGATACACCTTGCGGATGCTGGTGGAATAGGTTTCACCCTGGCGCTCGAAAGTGGCCTCCAGCCCCGCTACTACGCGGTCGATATAATGCTCATCTATTTGAGCCTCAACCTTATAGACGCCCACGCTGTTGATTTGGCCGATTTTGGTGCCGCTGGCGATGCTCTGTCCCAGGACTACGTCCAGCAGGCCCAGTTCACCGTCTATCGGCGCCTTCACAATCAGGTTGCTCTTGCGCTTGCGAATCATCTGCATGTTCAGGAGCATGTTCTCCAGGGACTCTTCCATACGGTCAATCTGGGTGCCGCGGTACAGGCTGTCCTGCCTGCTGCGCTCGCGTATCAGCGCATACTTCTGAAGTGCCAGACGATAGTCTTCCTCTGCCTTCAGGTAGTCTTCGCGAGCTATCAGCTTATCCTCATAGAGGGCCTTCTGCTGCTCATAAGCCCGGCGCAGGCGCTCCACGTTGGTGCCGTACTCCAGCTCATTCTGGCGCACATCCAGCTTCTGCTGTTCCATCTGGATCTGGGTGTTACGGAGGATGTTCTCCTTCTCTGCCAGCTCGGCCTCTGAGTTCAGGATCTGCAGGTCAAGGTTGTCATTGTTCAGAATCAGAATCGGCTCTCCGGCCTTCACCATCGACCCTTCTTCTATAAGAATCGACTGAACGATACCTCCCTCCTGGGGAGAAAGTTGAATCGTCGTCATCGGCTGCACACGTCCGCTGATGCGGATATAGTCGTTGAACTGTCCCTTCAAAGCGGCGCTCACCGTCAGGGAGTCCTTATCCACCCGCAGGGTCTTGCCCGCCGGCCTCGCAATCAGATACACTACAAACACAGCCAGCAACGCTCCCAGCCACCACGGCAGGGCCTTCTTTGTAAACGCCACCCGCCAACCTGTCTTCTTTTCAATTACTTTATCCATATTACTGATTTATATATTCTACGCCATTATAATAACGAACAATAGCCCGTTTTATTGCATACTTAAACATCGAATTCATCTCATCAGACTTAGCTTTCAGGTAATTAGCATTCGCCGTCTGGAACTCCAGAGGAGAGATAAGCCCCTGCTCCAACTTCTTGAGATTCAGGTTGTAAGCCTCTTCCTGAATCTCTGCCTTACGGCTTGCCTGCAGCCATGAAGCCTCACTACCCTCCATATCCTGAACAGCCCTGCGGACCTCCGATTCCACATCCCTGCGACTCTGGTCATACTGTGCCTGAGCCTGCGCAACCGCATTCTTCTTTCTGGAAACCTTTGAATGCCTTTGCAGCCTGTCCCACAGAGGAATTGAAACCCCAAGCTGTACGTACTCTCCCCCATTGTTTTTGAACTGCTGGCCGAACGATGCCGTTGCCGACCCCTGATAGGAATAATAACTGGTGTTCCATCCTGCATACAGGCCGATTTTTGGGAGAAACTGCCATTTGGCAGTGTTCAGTTCCCGTTTTGCATTGTCCAGCTGCCAACCGGCAATCTTCACCGATGGATTATTGTCGATGGCGAATTGGACGACAGATTCTTCGCTATCGCTCAGAATGACAGACTCTATCTCTATCTCCAGCTCCTCCTCCACCGGCCAGAACATCAGGTCCTTAAGCGTCATCAACTGGTCATTATACATATTGACGGCGTTGATATGGTCGTACTTCCGCTCTGCCAGTTCCGCCTCCATCTGGACAACATCGGCATGTCCCTTCTGTCCAATCTCCTCCTGCTTGCAAGCCTTCGTCAGGGCAAGCTCGGCAGTGGCAACCTGTTCCTCGTAAATATCGGCCAAACGCTTGTAATACAGGACATTATAGTATGCTTCCATCACCGCCAGGCAGATATCGGCCTCAGCCTGTTTCTCCTGCGACTGCGCAATGAGCAGACTCGTCTTGGATATCTTAAAGTTGTTCACAGCCTCGAAGCCGTCAAAGAGGTCGAAGCCCGCGCTGATACTGTAGTTGTTGTGGAACGATGTCGTTTTGAAATAGGTGTTTGTCTGCGGGTCGATACTGCGGCCAAAATTGTAGTAGGCATATGTAGACGCCGTAATCGTAGGTGTCACAGCCGCAAGGATTGCATCGCGGCGGGCAATTCTGGCATCGCCGATCTCTGCTTCGCGGATACGGATTTTTGTCGAATTGGAGATGGCATACTCCATACAATCGTGCAAAGTCATTGTAGTTTTGCCGCTGGCGCTGACTGTCACAGCAAGCGCCAGGGCTGTCACTACACAACTTATGAAAAAGGTTTTCATATCTGTCAATTTGTTTAACCGCCCAAACAGTAACACCCTCCGTGCCAAACTGCGCAAATCATTGGCCTACAGGTTTTTAACAAAAACTCAAGGAGTGTAAAGTCTATAAAACTTTACACTCCCTTTACACTTGGCTTTACAGTCTTTTACAGTCCTTTACACCCAAAGACCTCGCCTTCCTCGAATCCGTCCCCGGCCGCCAGGCCATCATCGATCTCCACGTCAGGGGGATCATCGACTACGCGAATGAATTATACAAGTAGAAATGGGACTTTATCGACTGATTGTGCTATCTTTGCATAAGAAATGCGAAACCCGATAACTTGGATCGCTCCAGAGGTTACCGGGAATAAACATTGCAAATATAACAAATTTTTGACCAAACCAAAAATTTTGTCATGAAATTCAAGGATTTTGAAGATGTTATCTCTGCCGACCGGATTAGACGATACGTGAATGCGTGCGGTGGAAATGTACAAAAGGGAATGACCTTATACCGGTACAATCTGTCCCTCTCCAGTGAGTTGCTCAAAATTATCGGCTGCTTTGAAGTGGCGCTACGCAACCGGATAGATCGGACGCTGGAACCGCATTTGGGCAATGACTGGCTTCGCGACAGTTGTCTTCCAGGCGGTATCTTCGATAATCCCAGAACGCAGGGAACGCTGAAAATAATTGGCAAGGCTTACAACGGTCTTATGGCAAATGGAGCATACACCCCAACCAAACTGATGGCGGAGATGGAGTTCGGCATATGGAAATATATGTATTCCGGTCCTCAGTATGCTGCAACCGGCCAGAAATGACAACAAGTACATTTTCAATGAACTGGACCATATCAATCAACTTCGCAACCGGATTGCTCATCATGAGCCCATCTGTTTTGCAGCCGGGCTTCCGGTCAAGTCCGTCTCTTATGCTCAGGCTGAATATCAGCGCATCTTGCAGCTTTTCAACTGGATGGACATAGACGGCCCTGGGCTTCTTTATGGGATTGACCACGTCACAGAAGCCTGCCAAAAAATTCTCTGCCTCTGACATTTCCATCATTTCCTCACTTCCATCAGTTCCATCAATTGATGGCATGTCATCCTGAGCGAAGAGAGTCGAGAAATCTCCGTCGGAAAGTGCAAATTATTGCCTGATTACTTGCACATTCCCCAAAAAACAAGGGG
>OMVB01000166.1 GCA_900314395.1 uncultured Prevotellaceae bacterium
CTCGCTCCGTTTATAAGGGTCCATGTCGCTCGGGTGCAAATTATTTTGCTCTGTTCTTTTTGGTCGCATCAATAGGATTCCCTGTCACCTCGAGCGACCCTTCTTGTCATTCTGAGTGTAGCGAAGAATCTCCTTTAGCAGCATAAAAAAGCAGTTATTGGGCCTTATGCCTTTACTGGTGAACCATCCTTAATGCCCCAAATAGCCGCGAAACGGACGACTGGCAACGTGCCGATGGGACTGGGCCCTTGTGTAGAGCCCGGGACGTAGCAACCGCTCTTCGTTTCCGAGCGGTTGTGGTGCGAAACTGCAAAAATATGGCTGTTTTTCTGCACATTCCCGGATTTTGGGGTGGCTACTTGCAAGTATAAGCCCTGAAACTTGCATATACCCCCTTCAAAAACAGGGAATGTGCAAGTTCTCAAGGGTTTATTTGCGTATTCCCGTCAGGGCGTAAGAACTTCCGCTTTCGCCCAGCAGGGTCCCCGCGCCCTTGGTAGGTGTCGCGCTCGGCGAGGCGGGCGTCGAGGAGGCGGAGGACTTCGAAGTTGCGGATGAGGCCCCAGCGAGATTCGCGGACGAAGCGGGGCGGGACTTCGCCGGCGATGCGTTCTATGTAAAGGTCTGGGCGCAGGCGCTCTATGATGTCTATGGCAAGGTCCAGGTAATCCGGCAGGTCAAGGTCCAGGAATTCTTCCGGGTGGGAGTCGTGAAGGGCTTCCATAGGGGTGCCTTTTACGTACTGTAACTGGTGGAATTTTACGCTTGTAAGCGGCAGGCTGTTAATTATTTGGCATTGGTCCAGAAGCATCTGCCGGGTCTCGCCGGGAAGCCCCATGATAAAGTGCGCGCCAACGTCAAGGCCTCGCGCGGCTGTCGCCTGCACCGCCGCGGCTGCGCAGGCAAAGCTGTGCCCGCGGTTGATGCGCTCCAGCGTCTTGTCATAGCAGGACTCAATGCCGTATTCCAGCACGACAATCGGCGCGGTAATCCCGCCGCCGGCCAGGGTGCGCCGCCACCCGGGCAGGGCGCGCCCGGCCGCCAGATCCGCCAGGAAATCCAGCTTGGCGTCATCCACGCAATCCGGCCGGGTGCCTATCACAATCCCGGCCACATCCGGGTGCTCCAGGGCCTTGAAATATCGCTCCTTAAGCACCGGCAGGGGAGCGTAAGTATTTGAAAATGACTGGAAATACGCCAGGTAATGCCTTGCATTGCGGTAGCGCACCTTATGGAAAGTAATGCCCTCCTCCAACTGCTGCAAAATTGGCATGGACGGCGTACTGTAACCCGGATGGAAGGCCGCATTGTCGCAGTACGTGCAGCCGCCGCGGCCCACAGAGCCGTCGCGGTTGGGGCAGGTGAAACCTGCATCCACGACCAGCTTCTGCAGCCGCTCGCCGTACCGCCGCCGGTAATAATCGGCAAACGAATTATACCTCTTTCCCCCGGGAAACTCCATTACAGGTTGGCGAATTTAATTTTCTCCCATCACGGGCTTGTATGCTGCAACTTTGAAGGCTTCCCAGTCATAGTATGGGCCGGAAACAGGCTCCATCGGCAGGGTCGCTTCTTTCCCGTTCAGAAGGACCTTGAAGAGGATTTTAGGGCTCTTTTTGCTCCGATAGAATACAAAATGCAGGTTTGCGCCCATCGGCACCTGATGGATGGGACTCCAGGCGGGGATGTCGTCGGGATCCTTGACATCGTGTCCGAATCCATTGACACCAAGGGTCATCATCAGTGGCAGGATGGTGTAGTCGTGGCCAAAACGGAGGTCGGCGCCCACGGCACCATCGGCAATTCGCGCATCGGCTTTGGCAATAATGTCATCCACGATGGGCTGATATCCAAGGTGCGTAGGCCATGCGTATGCGTAGAACTGGAAGTTGTCAATCTTCCAAAGGGCGACTCTTTCCTCCGGGGTGAACAGGTCTGTGAATACAAGGTCCGTATCAAGGCTCTTCATTCCGGCAGCATAGAAGTACAGGTAGGAAACTATGTCCCACTGCTCCTTTTCCGGGACAGCTGCGTCGATATCCTTGAAAAGCCGTCCCAGAATGGCCTTGTAGTCTACTGTGCGCTCTATATACTGCTCCCAGGTCTCTGAGAACGACAGCGGAGTGTCCGGGATGAATTCCTTCCTGAACGGATTGCTCTTGTCAAGCGGCAGGATGGCCGGGAGGAAGACTTTCCCGAAGTTCTCAAATACATCCAGGCGCGGATTGCAACCCTTCAGGCCCAGGCAGAAAGAAGACATCGTCATTACGCATCTTGTCGATGTCGATGTCCACGCGCGCACGGTGGCGTTGTCGCGGAAGATCTCCGGGAAGTTGGCGAACATGCGCTCCGCCAGCTCTTTCTGCTGCTGCCAGCCCTTGCGGGAGAGGTCTCCTGTACGATAGCGTACAGAAGGGTAAAGGCTGTCGAACCGCCGTTTATAATCCTTTCCCAGTTCTGTCAGGTTTCCGTTTTCCTGTGCGCGGACAAAAAGCTTGTTCAGCTTGTCGTAAAGATCGCTCTGCCAGGCGTAGCGGGCACCGTGGCGGCCATAATGGCTCAGGTAGAAGGGTTTGTAACCTTTGGGCGCCGGAGTCAGTTTGACGGGGCCTGTGGGGCACAGGTAGTCCGTTGCGTCCAGATATTCCGGATGTTCTTTAATCTGCTGAAGATAATTCTCCTGGGCGCCTGCCATTACGGAGGCCAGGGCCAAGGCCAATACGGCCAGAATAAGTCCGTTTTTCATGTTATTGTTTTTTATGTTTTTCTCTCCATTGGCTGGGTGAGCAGCCGTAAATCTGTTTGAACCGCCGTGCGATGCTCTTGGTGTCGGTTTCTCCAAGAATCAGGGCGATGTTCACTATCTGGTCGTCGGTTTCAATGAGCATCTCTGCGAAGCGTTTGATTCTCATGTCCGATATGTAAGTGTAGATGCTTTTGTTTGTCACGGTCTTGAACCGCCTTTCAAGCAGCCTCCGGGACAGCGGAACCTCCTTCAGGACATCATCCACTGATATTTTTTTCATGTAGTTGTGGTGGATGAACTGGATGGCTTTCTGGATCTGGACGTCTCCGGTTGCATAGGAAGCCGTGGATATCCTACTGACAATCTTAAGCGGTTTCAAGACAACGTCGTACGACTGTGAACCGGGATACCGGACCATTTTCTCTATAAGCTCCGCAACCCTGTATCCGCCATCCTCGATGTCGACCTGGATGCTGGACAGCGGGGTACTGGACAGGTCGCACAGCAGCTCGTCGTTGTCGACTCCGATAATGGCGATTTCTTCCGGAACCTTGATTCCTACGACCTGGCAGGCTGCGGTAAGATTGTTGCCCTGATTGTCGTCAGAGGCCATTATGCCGATTGGTTTGGGAATGTTTCTGAGCCATTCCGAAACTTTCTGGCGCTGGTAGAACCACAGGTTGTCAAGCTCCTGAAGATTATAAACGAAGAAGTTTTCTCCCAGACCCGCCCGGGTTATTTCCTGACGGAAGCCTTCCAGCCTTTCGTCGGACCAGCAAACGTTGTTGAAGCCGAAGAAACCGAAGTTCTTGAAGCCTCTTTCAATGAAAAACTTTGCGGCCATCTTGCCGGTGCCATAGTAGTCTCCGGTTATATTGGGGATGTTCGTAAACCGCTTTTTATAGTCCTGGGCGATTGCAACTATTCCGTTTTTGGCAAACAGCTCAACATCGTCGCTCTGTTCAAACTGGCCGATGACAGCATCGGCACACCAGTTTTTGGCCCATTCCACCACGCCCGGGATGCCAAGGGATTTCTTGAACTCCGGGGGCATCCTGCAAATGGTCCACTGCTCTTTCTGGCGGGAATAATTAATGATTCCCTTGAGCAGCTTGGTAGGAAAGGCCTCTGTGAAATCGGATATTATCAGCAGTCGGAGCATTTTTGGTTTGGAATAGCAAGCGTTTACAGCCCGTTTTTCAGAAATTCCCGGAGGCTCAGATGCTGGATTCCTTCGTCGTCGGTCCGCGTAACCAGGGGGGTCATGGAGATGACATATTTGGGATAATTGTCGGCGATTCCTTTGAGAACCCCGAATTCCCGCTGGCGGGTTTCGTCGCTTCCGATGATATAGGAAGCCTGGATGTACAAGCGCTGCTTGTCCTTGACGCAGACAAAATCTACCTCACCGGCCTGTAATTGCCCCACATTCACCTTGTACCCGTCGTGGATGAGCTGGTGATAGATGACGCTTTCGATGACTTTCTCGATGTCCCTGTCCCGGGTGGTCTCAACACAGGAATTGCGGATGCCGTTATCCTCGAAGTAATACTTGCTGTTCGACTGCAGGAGTTTCTTCCCCCGAATATCGAAACGGGGAACTTCGGTCACGATGTAGGCATCGCAGAGATATTTGAGGTATTTCAGGACCAGCTCGATGGATACCGGGCTTTTCTGCCCCTTCATGTAATTGGAAATGCTTGTGGCCGATACTTGCTTTCCCGTGCTGTCGGCAAGGAAACGGACCAGGTTGTACAAGAACGGGACGTTGCGTATCTTATGCTTGAGGATGATGTCCCTCACAAGGGCGGTGTTCAGCACGTCCTGGGCGTATGAATACACCTCGTTTTCGTCTCGGATGTCATACTTCACCAGTCCCGGCAGGCCGCCGGTGTTGATGTACAGGGACAGGGCCTCGTCGCTGTCCTCCAACTTATGGAAACGAAGGAAGTCCTTGTAGGTCAGGGCCTGGATATAAATCTCGTGATACCGCGCCGCCAGCAGCGTGGACATGTCACTGGAAAGCGCTTCAGCGTTGCTGCCGGTGAGGACGAGGTCGGTATGGGGCTCCGTCCTCCAGTGGCGGACGCTCTTTTCAAATTCCTTGATTTCCTGGACTTCATCGACCAGGATGTAGTTCTGCTTTTCCAGGGAGAACCTTTTTTCTATGTACTTGTTCAGGTCCTTGTAGGTGACAATATCGTCCCACTGCTTCTTTTCCTTGTTGATGTAGATGACGTTATTGTCTGCCGATGATGAGAGCAGATCCCTCAGGGACATCAGGACGTAGCTCTTTCCCACGCGCCGCTGGCCCGTGAGGACGATGATGGTTTCTTTCCCGAAGTAATGCTGTACCTGCGCAAGGTACTCTGGTCTTTGCAGTATTTCCATAGTGCAAATCTACGGAATTTCTCTTGTATAACCAAGGAAATTTGAGAATAATTCAATTTCCTAAGATATAATTGATAAAAATGAAAGCGCTATTCTTTCTTCCATCTGGCAATCTCGGTGCCGACCCATTCGTACATACCCTCGGCTTCCAGTGCTTCTGCGCGGAGGATGACTTGCTGGTGAATAGTCCGTGCCTGAGAGGCAAATAACTTCGGAATAATTGTTTTTGGGGACCGGAATCTGCTTCCGGTCTCTTTTTTCTTGCAAAAGTGTATGGATATATCGATTAAATAGTTATCTTTGCAACGTCAATCACAGGTAGAACCGGGAGTATTGGAAAGCCTGAAAGATGATGGATACATACGAAGAAAAGCAAATTCAGGAACTGCCTCTTGGCGTTCCGTTGTTCAAAAGGAAAGCAGAAGACTTTCTCAAGGCTAACGGGCTTAGACTTGAGGGAGTTGATTCGTATATAGCCATTCAGGACGCCGATGAACAGATTCTTGCAGGCGGCGGTATTTCAAAAGACACCATCAAGTGCGTTGCGGTATCTGAAAAGGCCCGTTCAGAGGGTCTTGCCGCCCCGCTTATATCCCGCCTTATTGCGATGGGCGCAGAGCGCGGCTATACCAATATGAAGGTGTTCACCAAACCTTCCAACAGGGCCATTTTCGAGAGCCTTGGCTTCCGCCTGCTGGCAGAAGCCCCCAAGGCCATTTTCATGGAAAACGGCCGCGGCCTGGCTCAGTACTGCGATTACCTGTCGAGATGTTTCGACTTCGCTCAACATGACAATACGGTTATCCTTATGAACGCCAACCCCTTCCACCTCGGGCACAGAAACCTTGTAGAGAGGGCGGCGGCGCTTGGCAGGCCGGTCTTCGTGATTGTCGTCAAGGAAGACCTCTCCAGGTTCTCATATCAGGAGCGCCTTGCGATGGTACGTGCGGGGCTTCCCGCCAGCATCGGAGGAGTGCCCGTTACCGTATGCGAAGGCAGTGATTATCAGATATCTGCGGCCACTTTCCCCACATATTTCCTGAAGGAACTGACCGATGCATCCGAGACCCAGATGCGCCTGGATCTGGATCTTTTCTGCCGCCATATAGCCCCGGCTCTCAATGCCGCAGTCCGCGTGGTTGGCAGCGAGCCATCGGATGCCCTTACGGCCCGCTACAACGCCCTTATGAAGGAGGTCCTTCCTGCCAGCGGCATTTCCGTACAGGAATTCCCCAGATTTGGAGATGTCTCGACTTCGCCCGACATGACAAGTCCGGTTTGTGGAACGGATATCCGCACCCTTTTGGACAGCGAGGACGGCTTCTGCAAGGCGCTGGAAATGGTGCCGGAGAGCAGCCGGCCCTATCTTTTTGCAGACCGTGCAATCTGGGCCCTGCAGAAAGAGCTTTCCATCCCTCTCAAGCCCGGCCTTGTAGGCCCTGACGGCAGCGGGGCCCATGCCGATATGGATTACGCCCTGATGCTCAAAGGCATCGGCGCACTCCGCCCTTGGTTCGCCAAACTGGGATGTCTCGGCCTGTCATTTCGACCGGACACGGGTTTGTCATTTCGACCGGAGGACGAAAGCCGTAGCGGAGAAATCACCTCCATCGGCATCGCGGCAGAACAGGCAATGCTGGAGGCGACCGGAGGCATCAATACTCATAAGGGAGCAATCTTCGCCCTGGGGCTTGCCCTCTACGCGTGTGGCGCCCAAAGTGCTGGTAATCAGCAAGATATGCAAAAACGCCTGGCCGAAACTGCCAAGGCGATTTTAAACAACCGCCTGGCGCTCAACGAGTTATCCGCCACGGGCAAATCGCATGGCCAGATTGCGGCAGAGAAATACGGCGTAAAAGGAGCCCTTGCCATGGCTGCAGACGGTTATAAGGCGCTGTTCTCTGAATGGCTGCCTTTTTACAGGGCGGAAAAGCATTCACCCATGGCCATGCAAAGGCTGCTTCTGCTCATAATGTCCTCTTTGGACGATACCTGCGTGATTCACAGGGTCGGCTACGAAAGGGCGCAGGAGGTAAAGAAGGAAGCATCGGCGCTGTTGGAAAACTTCAGCCGGGAGGGCCTGGAAAAACTCTGCAGCCGCTACAGCGCAGAGCGCATATCCCCCGGTGGCGCCGCGGATATGCTTGCATTGACGCTTTTTATAGATAGTATAGAAGTAAACAATTAAGATATAAACAATTAAAGTATCACTAAAACAAAAAATTATGGTAGAATTGATCCCCCACGGTGTTTACCTTCTTGACGGCAAGAACATAGCCGAAAAGGCAGACCTCACCCCCGACGAGGCCCGTGAAAACACCATTACCTACGGCATCCTCCGCGCTCACGACGTGGACGGCAGCAAGGGCAAGAAAATGCGCATCCGCTTCGATGCCATGGTTTCCCACGACATTACCTACGTAGGTATCATCCAGACAGCACGCGCCAGCGGACTGGACAAGTTCCCTCTCCCTTACGCAATGACCAACTGTCACAACTCTCTCTGCGCTGTAGGCGGTACCATCAACGAGGATGACCACGTCTTCGGTCTTTCCGCCGCTAAGAAGTACGGAGGTATCTATGTACCTGCAAACCAGGCAGTTATCCACCAGTATGCCCGCGAGGCCCTCACCCGCTGCGGCAACATGATCCTTGGCTCCGACAGCCATACCCGCTACGGTTCACTCGGTAATATGGGTGTCGGCGAAGGCGGCGGAGAGCTCGTAAAGCAGCTCCTCAGGAACACCTGGGACATCAACGCCCCGGAGGTCGTACTCGTCTGGCTGGAAGGCAAGCCCCGCAGGGGTATCGGCCCTCATGATGTAGCCATCTCCCTTGTAAAGGCTGTGTTCGAGAGCGGTTTCGTAAAGAACAAGGTTCTTGAGTTCGCAGGCCCCGGCGTTGCAAACCTGCCCATCGACTTCCGTAACGGAATCGACGTAATGACAACTGAGACCACCTGCCTCAGCTCTATCTGGGTAACCGATGCAGAGGTAGAGAAATACTTCAAGATGCACGAGCGCCCGGAGGCTTTCAAAGAGCTCAAACCCGGAAAGGTTGCCTATTATGACAGCATGATCCGCATCGACCTTGGCAAACAGGAGAGCATGATCGCCCTTCCTTTCCACCCCTCTAACGCTTACACCATCCACGAGCTTCAGGCAGATCCCAAGGGTCTTCTCTCTGCTATCGAGGAAGACGCACGCAAGCGTTTCGGCGACAAGATCCAGATAGACCTCCTGAGCAAGATCAAGGACGGCAAAGTAGTTGCAGACCAGGGAATTATCGCCGGTTGCTCCGGCGGTACCTATGACAACCTGAGCGAGGCTGCCGCCATCCTCAAGGGCAAGTCAATCGGCAACGATTACTTCACCATGAGCGCATACCCCCAGTCTACTCCGGTATATCTTGCCACTACCCGCAATCACATCGCAGAGGAACTCCTGGAGGCCGGCGTAGTTATCAAGCCTGCATTCTGCGGACCTTGCTTCGGCGCAGGTGACGTTCCTTCAAACAACGGCTTCTCTATCCGCCACACCACCCGCAATTTCCCCAACCGTGAGGGTTCCAAGCCCGGCCAGGGACAGATTTCACTTGTATCCCTCATGGATGCACGTTCAATCGCAGCAACCGCTGCCAACGGTGGCGTAATCACAGCCGCAACTGATATCGAATACAACGACACCCACGCTCCTTACAGCTTCGACGGCCGTATTTACAAGAGCCGTATCTTCAACGGTTATGGTAAGGCCGACGCTTCCGTAGAGCTCCGTTACGGTCCCAATATCAAGGACTGGCCCAAGATGTATCCTATGGAGGAGAACATGCTCGTTGAGCTTGCAGCCGTTATCCACGACCCTGTTACCACCACCGATGAGCTCATCCCTTCGGGTGAGACCTCTTCTTACCGTTCCAACCCTCTCAAGCTCTCCGAGTTTGCCCTCAGCCGCCGCGTACCTGAGTATGTAGGCATCTCCAAGAGAATCCAGGCCCAGGATCTTGAGCGCCGCGAGGGCAAGGTTCCTGCAAACGTAGCAGAGGCTCTTGCAAAGGTTGGTGCATCCGCAGGCAATACCTCCTTCGGCTCTTGCGTATTCGCAAACAAGCCCGGCGACGGTTCAGCCCGCGAGCAGGCCGCTTCCTGCCAGAAGGTGCTTGGCGGCGACGCCAACATCTGCTACGAGTATGCTACCAAGCGTTACCGCAGCAACTGTATCAACTGGGGTATCGTTCCTTTCACCATCGGCAAAGAAACTGAATTCAACTATGTTCCCGGAGACTTTGTATTTGTAAAGGGTATCCGCGAAGCTATCCTTGCCGGCAAGGAAGAAATTGATGCTCAGGTAATTACAAAGGACGGCGTTAAGCCTATCCACCTTTATTTCCAGAACCTTACCGGTGCAGAAAGAGAGATTCTGGCCGATGGTTGCTTGATGAATTATTATAAAAACAGGAAGTAGATTTTTCGACTTCGCTCAAAATTACAAATTAACACAAATTGATAAAGAAATGAAAAAAATCCAGATGACCACCCCTCTCGTAGAGATGGACGGTGACGAAATGACAAGAATCCTTTGGAAGATGATCAAGGACGAGCTCGTTCTCCCCTTCGTTGACCTCAAGAGTGAATACTATGACCTTGGCCTTGAATATCGTGACAAGACCAGCGACCAGGTAACCATCGACTCTGCAAACGCTACCAAGAAGTACGGAGTTGCCGTTAAGTGCGCTACCATCACTCCTAACGTACAGCGCATGAGCGAGTACAACCTCCACGAGA
Source organism: uncultured Prevotellaceae bacterium (assembly GCA_900314395.1). Lineage (GTDB taxonomy): Bacteria > Bacteroidota > Bacteroidia > Bacteroidales > UBA932 > Cryptobacteroides. The sequence goes on from OMVB01000166.1 coordinate 9,918, forward strand.
TGTGGAAGAGCCCTAACGGAACAATCCGTGCAATGCTTGACGGTACCGTATTCCGTTGCCCTATCACCATCCCTTCCATCCATCCCGCAGTTAAATTCTGGAAGAAGCCTATCACCATCGCCCGTCACGCTTATGGCGACGTTTACCGTGACGTAGAAATCCAGACCACCGAGCCCGGCGTTGCAAAGCTCGTGTTCGAGGGTGAGAGCGGCAAGAAGGAAGAACTGGTTATCCATAAGTTCGCAGGCCCCGGCGTCATCGAGGGTATGCACAACACCGATTCCTCTATCCGCAGCTTCGCACACTCTTGCTTCAAGTATGCACTTGACGTAAAGCAGACCATCTGGTTCGCAACCAAGGATACCATCTCCAAGAAGTACGACGGCCGTTTCAAGGCTATCTTCGAGGAAGTGTTCCAGGAGTACAAAGACGCATTCGAGAAGGCTGGAATCGAGTATTTCTACACCCTTATCGACGATGCAGTTGCACGCGTAATGCGCAGCGAGGGCGGCTTTATCTGGGCTTGCAAGAACTATGACGGTGACGTTATGTCCGACATGGTTTCCACAGCCTTCGGTTCACTTGCCATGATGACATCCGTTCTCGTTAGCCCTGACGGCAAATACGAGTACGAGGCTGCCCACGGCACCGTAACCCGCCACTATTACAAGTATCTTAAGGGCGAAGAGACCTCTACCAACCCTATGGCTACCATCTTCGCATGGAGCGGCGCATTCCGCAAGAGAGGTGAGCTTGACAACCTTCCGGAGCTCGTTAACTATGCCAACCAGCTTGAGGCAGCCTGCTTCGATACCCTTAACGAGGGTCTCGTAACCAAGGACCTTGTTAACCTCATCGAGGGCATGACTCCTACAGCACTCAACTCACTTGACTTCCTCAAGGCTATCCGCACACGTCTTGAGAAACGTCTCGGCTGCTAAGTCGCTTGTCAGCAATGAAAAAGGCGTCCTCCCCGGAGAGGGCGCCTTTTTATTTGTGAGGGGAATTCTTACAGTTCGCTGCACTCAAAAACAACGGAACAAGCCTTCTTGCTGGTTGCTCCTATATACCTGTAAATCAAGCCGGTATCGGCATCTTTAAGCTGTTTCACAAGAGTCTGGACAAGAGGGTCCGGCTTGCTGAGCTCTTCCTTGAGCGCTAATCTTAAAACGCCATAGTTGCTGTTGTACATCTCAATGTCGTAAATACTTTCATCGCACTCGTAAATATAAACCCAGTAACCGTTCTCAATGAGTACGTCGGTAAGGGCCATTCCGTTGGCAATGGACATGGGAAGCTGAGCTTTGGTTGCATTCAGGTTGGACTCAAGAAGTGCCACGGGGTCTTTTTTGGCAGGTGTGCTGTCTTTAAGTTCGTTGGCGGAAAACCTGCTTCTGAAAGACTCTTCGCCGGGATTGCTGTATACCACTTCCAAATCAGCGTCGGCCTCGATAATGGCATCCAGAAGGAGTTTTAAGTTCCTGTCATTGGAATTTGTATAGTTTACTAACATGTTTTGCCGATAGGCTTCTTCGTTCTCACGGATCTTCTCTACATCCATGACGGACTTGCTTACGGTGTAGTAGAAGGTTACGGTTTCATCGGCGTAGGAAACCATGTCCATCGTTACGCTGCCTCCGATGTCAAAGGGGCAGATGCGGTTGGCCTCCTCTACAAGCTTTTGAAGTTTGTTGTTGCTGGCGCATGAGACGATGGTCAGGGCCACGGCTGCCGTAAAAAGGGCATAAATTACTTTTTTCATTGTGTTTCAATTTAATGTAACGATTACAAAGTTAAAATTTTTTGGGAATAATGCTTTAAATTTTTTCTTTTGTAAGGAAAAAGGGATATTTTTGTATGATTAAATGAATTATCGATAAACACACATAATTATGGAAATCAAAAACGCCGTAGCAGGCACACTCGAATCCGGCGACATCATGGTCCAGATCGGCCCCGCCAAAGCAGGAGAAGGACTTGTTGTTGACCTGGAAAGCTCGGTAGCCGCGCAGTTCGGAAAACAGATCCGCGCCCTTATCACCGACACCCTTAAAGACCTTGGAATTGACGATGCAGCCGTAAAGGCAACCGACAAAGGCGCCCTCGACTGCACAATCCGCGCCCGCGTGACCGCAGCCGCTGTCCGTGCAACCGGAAAGGACGTTTGGAAATAGGAGGCCCGCTTTATGGAAAGACTCAGAAGAACTATGATGTTCGTCCCGGGAAACAACCCCGGAATGATGGCTGATGCACACATCTACGGTCCCGATTCAATCATGCTGGACCTGGAAGATTCCGTTACAATGGCAGAAAAGGACGCCGCCCGTCTGCTTGTTTACAATGCCCTCAAATCCATCGACTATGGTGATACAGAGATGGTTGTACGTATCAACCCTCTTAACACTCCTTACGGCAAGAAAGACGTTGAGGCCGTTGTAAAAGCCGGTGTAGACGTTATCCGTATGCCTAAGACAGAGACCGCAGACGAGGTCCGCGAGCTTGAGGCGGAAATCGTAAAGGTAGAGACAGAGCTCGGCTGCGTAGGCCGCACCCAGATTATGGCCGCCATTGAGAGCGCCCTTGGTGTAGTCAACGCCTATGAGATTGCCACCGCATCCAAGAGAATGATGGGTATCGCCCTTGGCGCAGAGGACTACAGCGCCAACCTTAAGACCCAGCGTACTCCGGACGGCAAAGAGCTTGAACTCGCCCGTGAGACCATAGTTGTAGCAGCCCGCGCCGCCGGGATTTCCTGCTTCGACACCGTATACTCCAACCTGGATGACATGGAGACCTTCCGCAAAGAAGTAGAGCTTATCAAGACCCTTGGCTTTGACGGCAAGTCCATCATCAACCCTCGCCAGATAGAGGTTGTAAACCAGGTATTTGCACCTACCGCAAAGGCTATCGAAAAGTCACTCAAGATTATCGCTGCCATCAAGGAGGCCCAGGCAAAGGGCTCCGGCGTTATCGCAGTGAACGGCAAGATGGTAGACCGTCCGGTTGTTATCCGCGCAGAGAGAACCATCGCTCTGGCAATTGCATCAGGTATCTTAAATAAGGAGGACGTACAATGAGAAATTCTAAACTTGTAACCCTTGAGGAAGCAATCCGCAAATCCGGTCTCAAGGACGGAATGACCATCTCCTTCCACCATCATTTCCGTGGCGGAGACAAGGTTGTCAACATGGTAGTGGCAAAGCTCGCAGAAATGGGCTTCAAAAACCTTCATCTCGCAGCCTCCAGCCTCTCAGACGTACATGCCCCGCTTATTGAGCATATCAAGAACGGCGTTATCACCAAGATTTCCACTTCCGGTCTCCGCGGAGAACTCGCAAACGAGATTTCCCACGGTCTCATGAAGGAGCCCGTCATCTTCCGCTCCCATGGCGGCCGCGGCAGCGCTATCGCCACCGGAGAGCTCCATATCGATGTCGCTTTCCTTGGTGCATCTTCTGCCGATGAACTTGGCAACGCCTGCGGTTATTCCCGCAGCGAAAATGCCAAGAGTATCTGCGGCTCCCTTGGCTATGCCCTCCCCGATGCCCGTTACGCAGACCACGTTGTCGTTATCACCGACGACCTTGTAGCATACCCCAATGTTCCCAAGTCTATCTCCGCTGCCGATGTTGAGTCAGTGGTTGTAGTAGATTCAGTAGGCGACAGCTCCAAGATTTCTGCCGGCGCAATCCGCGATTCCAAGAACCCGCGCGACATCCTCCTTGCAAAATCCGCAGCCAAGGTTGTCATCAACTCCGGCTACTTCGAGGACGGATTCTCTATCCAGACCGGTACCGGCGGAGCGTCTCTTGCAGTTGTTAAGTACATCCGCGAGAGCATGCTGGAGAAAGGCATCAAGGCTTCCTTCGCCCTTGGCGGCATCACCGCCCATATGGTCAAGCTGCACGAGGAAGGCCTGATCGGCCGTCTTATTGACGTTCAGTCCTTTGACAAGGTTGCCGCAGAGTCTATCAAAAACGATCCTTTCCATCAGGAAGTTTCCGCAGTGGAGTATGCCAGCGGCATGCATCAGGGTTCCGCAGTTCACGCCCTTGACATCGTTATTCTCTCTGCCCTTGAGGTCGATGTCAACTTCAATGTGAACGTATTGGTAGGTTCCGACGGTATCATCCGCGGCGCCATCGGCGGACACCAGGATACCGCAGCAGATTCCGCCCTTTCAATTATCGTATGCCCTCTGCTCCGCGGACGCATCCCTTGCGTAGTGCCTAAGGTTACTACCCTTATCACTCCCGGAAAGAGCGTTGATGTTGTGGTTACAGAGTACGGTATTGCCGTTAATCCCAACCGTCCTGAGGTTGCAGAGCGCCTGAAGGCTGCCGGCCTCAAGGTTGTCGATATCCACGATCTTGCTGCTAAGGCTACTTCTATCATCGGCACTCCCGATGCCCTGCCTTTCGGCGACAAGGTTGTAGGTATCGTTTACAACCGCGACGGCAAGGTCCTGGACGAAATCCACAATATCGTAGAATAGGAAGTGGATGGAGATTCCGCTATATCCTTGGAGGAGTTGCTTCGGAGCCGTGATGTCCGGGTGGAGCACCAGAGGGAACTTTTGACAAGGTTCCCGGGGGCTTCCTTGATTTGTTTTACTGTAATTCTTCCCGGTTCCGTAAAGCGGGATGTCCGCTCTTTGAAAGTTGCCAAAGCCGGCGTCGATGCTCTTTCCCAAACCTTCAGGAATGATTTTTTGAAGGACAAAACTGACATGAAGGACAAAACTGACAAGACTGAGGGGTCTCAGGCCAAAATAAGGGTCCATGGCCATTCGACCCCTCAGCCCTGTCCATCAGACCTTCCGTCTTGTCATTCTGGTTTTCCGTCTTGTCATTCTGAGCGAAGCGAAGAATCTCCTGTCTTATACCAGGAAGAACGGGACCTGGCAACGGGCTTTGAGGCCTACCTGGTGGTGTCCATGCCGCCAGAGCAGGCCAAAAAGCTGTGCTGCGACATAGAAGACACGCACCCTCTCGGGCGCCTGATGGATATAGATGTAATTGTAGATTCCTCGACTTCGCCCGGAATGACGGAAGAACTCTCTGTCCGGCCTCTGGGCCGGGCGGATATCGGGCGGCCGGAACGGCGGTGCCTGCTCTGCGGCAAACCTGCGCGCGAATGCATGCGCGCCCATGCCCATACCCAGGAAGAAATTCAATCGGCAATTAATGTAATCCTTTCAAAATCAGCAGAATAG
>OMVB01000024.1 GCA_900314395.1 uncultured Prevotellaceae bacterium
TGCAAGGAAGCTCATGACAAAGAAGAGAGGGTGCCTCGGAGTCTGTCAGACTGCAGAGGCACCCTCTCTTTCGATTCGTTATGTCACGAGAGCTTTTCTAAAGCACTTCTATCTTCACGTTGTCCAGGAACCAGCGGTGGAGTATCTTGGTTGACGCTACAGAGCCGGTGTAGTCCGTAGGGTGGACAATCACTCTGGTGTCGGCATCTGCGCCCTTTACCATGAAGGACTCGGTCTTCCAAGTCCAGTAATCGTTGGTGTACTCAACCTTCTTTTCTCCGTTGATGGTACCCTTGCCTTCGACCTCGACCACAAGATTGAAGACGTCGCTGGCATTCTTGCCCCAGTCGAAACTTACGATCATGTTTCCGGAAGCCCCCAAAGTGACAGCCGGAAGCCTGATGCCGTTGACATTGGAAGTCTTGCTGAACTTGAGGTAGTTTCCTTCGCAGACATAGACGGTCTTGGAGGAAGGCAAGAGAGCCTCGTAGCCCTTGGCCGTGAAAGCGTCCACGAAGCCAGGGATTGAATAGGAGGTGCCGATATTGACAGTCTTCTTGTCCTTCATGCTGTCTCCCTGAGTACGTTTGTTGTCCTTGTCCCACTGGACGAAAGGTGCCACCCAATCGAAGTTGTCCGAGAAGGCAACAGTCCCCTTAGGGGTCTGGCTGACCGTGAGGACAGCCTCAAGGTTGTTGGCGGTGTTGTAGAAGCGGATTGTTCCGATCCTGTTGTCGCCGCTCGTATTAGCACCGACGCTGTAAGAATGGGAAGAGGTTGAAACTATCGAGGAAACCGTAGGCGACGGCTTAGGGGTGATCCAGTCGCCATTGATCTGAACCTCATAGCTTACGTTAGCTTGGACGTTTACCGTGAAATCGCCTCCGTCGGAAGGAATTGAAATAGAGTTGCCGCTCGAAAGAGAGATGAGCGGGTCGAGATTTCCTCCCGCTGCTGACTGGACGACATTCACTACAGCGGTCGAAAGACCGGAAGTAACGGTAATCTTGGCCTGACGCAGGCTGGAGAGAGTGCTAGGCTCGCAGGTTACCGTGATCTCGGCAGGAGTTCCGGCGATGCCGGCCTCTGGCGTGAGAGTGAGCCAAGAAGCGTCACTCTTCAGCGTGAAGGCTTGGTCAGAACTTACCGTGAAGGTAGCCGGAGCGCCAGGAGTCCCTTCGAAGGTCAGAAGATCAGTGGAGAGCTCTATGTTGGCTTCTACCGGATCAGGCTCTCCTGACTCGACCCCGTCACCCATCTTCGTTACATAGATGCCAGGCTGAGGGGCGGTCACAGGGGTTGCGCTGCCGGTGTTGCTCCTGATTGAAAGACGGGCGGAGCCGGTGTTGCGCTTTGCGAGGGCGCCCTTGCCGTTGGCCTGCCAGTTGGCGACGCAGCGGAAGCGCACCTTGAGCTGATCCATGTTCTTCGTTATCTTGAAGTTCTCGTTGACGATGACATTGGTCTTGCCGTCGGAGTTCATGGCCGCGGTATACTCTACCTGAGACGGCATGTCGGTGCTGAACTTAGGGGTGCCGGCCGTTTTCCACACCTTGCCGTCAAGATATTCGAGAATCCAATACTTGTGACCTGTGGCAGAAGTCCTGGCTCCGAACTTGATGTTGAACTCGGTGTTGGCCTTGACGGCGGCATCGCTCTCGAACAGCCAATAGTCCTCTGGCCAAGGGCCGGTGCAGCGAGGGTCATCATAATGGGCGGAGGACTGGTCGATATCCATCTTGAATACGCCGTCCGGATCGGTATTGTCAAGGTCGTAAGGGATGTACTTGATGAATCCGCTGCCGGTCTTGGCAGGGAAGCTGTGCGTAGTGCCGTAAGTCCCCTTGTAGGTATTGTAGAAGTCATCAGTGCCGATTTCGAAGACAAGCAGAGGCACGGCCTCCATTTCGATGTCTTGGATGTCGACAGGGAGGACATAGTAGAGTCCGTCGGAAGCAGTTCCGAGATAGAATCCGGTTATGCCTACCTTATGGAAAGAGTAGGACTGAATCTGGGCAGATGAAGGATTGTAGACATAGCCGACCTTGGTCTCTCCGCTGCTCAGCGCACCGCCATCGCCGTAAGATACTGTGGTGGTGACATATTCAGCCTTGCCTGGAGCATATGCCGTGGTGCTTGTGATGTCGGTTGCCTCCGGATACTTGACCTCTGAGGCAGAGGAATAGAAGGCATCGTACAATTTGATGGCGGTTATGGAGTTGAAGGCTTCGACATCTCCCGTGAGAGACAGCTTGTCGCCCACCGCAAGAGATCCATCTTTGCCGATGACTAGCGAAGAGGAGGTCTTTTCTACGAATATGTTAGAACTCCCGTCGCTCACGACGAAGCCATTGTCTGTCACTGCCATCACCTGGCATTCCGAAATCTTGGCAAGCCCGTCCGCAGTCAGCTCAAGAGCTTTCGTGACGGAAACCTCGCCAACGCCGGCGAAGCGGTCAACTCTCTGCTTCACGGTTATTTCGGTCTGTGGTATCGTCGATGCGCCGAGCACTACGATTTTCCCCTCGCGCTCGCTCAGATCGGTATTCTGTGCAACGGACAATGTGATGTCCATCGTTCCGTTGCCATTGCTAGGTTCTATTGAAAGCCAGTCGTCAGTCACGTCTGCCTCCCATCTTCCATCTGCATAGATGGTGACAGTCTTGGTCGAAGCTATGCCTGGAACCAAGATCTCGGATTCGGCGGAGAGGATTGCCTTTGATTCTGCGGGTTCATCGTCTTTGCAGCCAGTGAAAAACAGAGAAGCCGCACCGAGAAGAGTCAATATGTAATATTTGAGATTTTTCATGATCATTCGGTTTTAATAATCGAGTCCGTCGTTCCATCCAGGATTCTGTGTGAGATTTGGATTGAGGGTACGATCATCGATAGGGACAGGATAGAGGTAATCCCTGTTCGGATCAAAGCTGAAGTTGAGGTCTGGATGAACCTGCATGTAGCCATGGTCTCCCTCGCTTAGGATGAAGTCCTTTCCAAGTTCACCGCTGACGGTGGCGGTTACGCTCTTGTCTTTGCTCCCGGAGTAGATGTAGTAGTCGTTGGTCCCGTCGCCGTCGATGTCATAGACACCGGGGCCAGGGAAATAGACTCCGTAGTATGGCTCGGCGATCATGTCACCGTACTTCCACCTCATTAGGTCATCGTACCTAAGGCCTTCCTGCGCCAATTCGACAGCCCTTTCGCGGCGGATTTCAAGCAGGACAGGATCGGTTATGCCAGGATTGATTTCCATGAGATACGGGTCTGCGACAGTCGGGAGATTGTCGAGGTCGCCTCCGGTGATTCCGGCCCTGCGGCGGAGAGCTCCGATGGTCAGGCTCCAGTCATCAGCCGTAAGGGTGCCGAGTTCAGCTTTGGCTTCGGCATAGTTGAGTAGAACCTCCGCATAGCGGAAGAGGGCTATGTCATTGTAGGACTTGTCGAACTTGTCCGCCGAAGCATTGTTGTCAGGCATCACGAACTTCGCCATCTGGTAACCGGTAAGGGTCACCTTGGCATCAACTCCGGACTTTTTAGTCGAATAGGAATACTTTCCTCCGTCCTCGGTAATCCTGCTGTAGCCAGGAATTCTGATGGTCTGGGCGAGGCGAGGGTCGCGGTTTGCTGTCTCCTCGGCGAATTGCATGGTCTTCCAGCCTTCTTGGTCAGTGAAGCGGGAACCGTCCCTCATCAGGTAGAGGTTCACGAATTTCTTGGTGAGGCTGAGGCGGCCCTGGCTGCTCATGACAGCCACTGCCGTGGCGTTATGGTAAAGAGCCGTTCCGTTGTCGAAATTGATGGAAAGAATGTCCTCGGTGGTATTGGCGTCATACTCGGAGAAGAGCACTGCGTAGTCGAGGTTCGGGTTGCCGGTAGAGTAGAGCGAGAAAGGTCCCTCATCCATGAGTCGCTTTGCGGCGTCGGCGGCTAGCTGGAGGTAGTACTCGTTGGTGTTGGCGCCTTCGATCTTGATTCCATGGTACTTTCTGTAGGTCCCTTCATAGAGGCAGAAACGGGACTTGAGGGCGAGCGCAGCCCACTTTGTCACGCGGTAGTTACCGCTGCCGTAGCTCTCAGGAAGCCCGGCTATAGCCTCGTCGATATCTTCTATCATATGAGTCATGACGACCTCGCGGGAATCTCTTGCCTTGTAGAGGACAGGGTCGTTGGAACCGAGTTCATGGTCAACCCATGGAACATCGCCGAAACGCTGTACCTTGTCAAAGTAGAGGTATGCCCTGAAGAATTTGCAGAGAGCCGTGTACTGTACTGCCGCCGCCGGATCCTCGCACTGCTTAGGAATATAGTCCAGGCAGGTGTTGATTCTGCGGAGGTCGGTCCAGGTCCAGCCGCCGCCTGATGCAGGGACAGTCCTGAAAGTGCCGCCTCTGATGAGGTTTGAAGGATTGTCGTTGATGTACTGGTCACTCTGCTCGGAATAGATTGATTTCGGAAGAAGATTATTGTAGAGCGGATTCGTGAAGAGCTGAAGGTCTGTCGCGGTTCTGAAGTATGATTCAGGGCTCAGCTGGGACTTCGGTTCCTTGTCGAGGATGTCATCGCAAGCAGACAAGGTGATGGCCGCGGCAGCTAGCAAAAATATATATTTTTTCATATTTGCGAATTTTAGAAGGTTATGTCAATTCCGAACATATAGGATTTCTGCCAAGGGTAGAAGGCTCTGTTGAAGTCATTGGAATCCCTGTTGTAGGCTCCCTCCGGGTCGATGTACTTGGAATGCTTCTTCAGTGGCGACCAGTAAGCGATATTCTCGCCTGTGAAGTAGAACCTGACATCGTTGATTCCTACCTTCTTCGTGAACTTGGACGGGATGGTGTATCCCACTGAAAGATTCTTGAAGCGAAGGTAGCGGATGTTCTGGAGATATCTCGAGTTGACTCTGTTGAGCTGTCCGGAGCCGTTGTAGGCATAGTAGGCCACAGCCCTCGGGAAGTAAGCGTCGGTGTTGTTGTAATCCCAGACGTCATCGAGTAAATTCTCAGGCAGGTAAGAAGTCATAGGCTGCGAGAAAGGTCCCCAGAATGCGAATGAACGTCCGCTAGGGTACCAGTAATGGTTGCCGGTGCCCTGGAAGAACGCTGACAAGTCGAAACCGAGGTAGTTGAAGGCGAGGGTAAAGCCGTATTGCAGGCGAGGGAGGGAATTCCCGAGAATCTTGCGGTCGCCAGGCTTGTCGACGTTGTTGGATCCGATGCCTATGATTTTGTCACCGTCAAGATCCTTGTACTTGACGTCTCCGGCCTTCCATGTCCCGCCAGGGAGCTGGCCGCTGACATAGGAAAGATTGACCTGACTTGCATATTCTGCTGCCTCCTCGTCAGTCTGGAAGAGACCGTCGGTCTCGAAGCCCCAGATTTCACCGAGTTTCATGCCCTTATAGTATTTCTTCGCAAATGTCTTCTGAGGGTTGTCGTACTTGGTGATTTCGGAGTCATAGTCACTGACCATACCCTTGACGCTGTAGTTAAGAGGTTTGCCGAAAAGCTCGAACTCATCCTTCCACTCGAGGGAGAATTCGATTCCCTTGGTGCGGAGGTCAGCCGTATTCTGCCTCGGAGCATCTGCGCCGTAGAGTGCCGGCAGAGCGTAGCCTTCGGTTAGCATGTCCTTGGTGTCGCGGATGTAGGCTTCAGCGGTGAACTGCAGACGATTCTTGAGCATGTTGAGGTCGAGTCCGACATTATAATGGATGGCCTTCTCCCAGGTCAGGTCGGAAGAGTTCGGCGAAGAAATCGAAGAGTACTTGGAAACCGTGCTCCCTTCTCCAAAGTTGTAAGCTGCGAAGTTATAGATTGAAATTGTCCTGTAGGAGATGTAGTTGGAAACGTTCTGGTTGCCGAGGCTTCCATAGGAGAAGCGAAGCTTCAGGTTGTCTACGTAACGCTTGGCAGGTGCGAAGAAAGGCTCCTCGGAGATTCTCCAGCCGACGGATGCCGATGGGAAAAATCCCCACCTATGCCCACGGGCGAAACGGGAAGTTCCGTCGTAGCGGCCGGCTGCTTCGAAGAGATAACGGCCTTGATAATCGTAATTGAAACGTCCGAAGAAGCCCAGCAGGGCATACTCAGACTGGCCTCCCGTAACCTTCATGATTGTTTCTCCGTCAGCGTTGGTGCCGACCAGATTGAGGTCGTTGAGTTCCTCGCTAAGGAGATATTGGCCAGTCGCACCAACGCTCTTCTGCGCCTGGGTCTCGTAGTTGCCTCCGAGCATGAGGGAGAAGTTGTGGCTATCGGCTACTGTTGTCTTGTAGGTTCCGTAGAGGTTGCCGGAGTAATAGTTGTATGTAGTCGTGGTCTCATTGAGTTCGTCCAGACCTGCTCCGGTATCATAGTAGAGAGTAGGTCCGTCAGGATACTGCTGCTTGTAAGGTAACTTGACATCCCTTCCGGTGTTCCTGTTCTGATTGAAGCGATAGGTGAAATTCGCCACCACCTCAAGTCCCTTGACAGGGGTCATGGTCAGCTCTGAGGTGTTGGAGAAGTCAGTCCTGCGACGGTTATTCTTATTCTTTCCCATGTCCAGGACGATATGGCGGCCGTTAGCAACGGCGTAAGAGCCGTTGAAGATTCCGTCAAAGCGGTAGACGTAGGAACCATCTGGGTTTTTCATCGGGAAAATAGGCAGGGCGTGGGCCGAGCTGTAGGCGATGACGTTCTCCACATCTCCGTCAGCGGCCACATACCTGTAATTGGAGCTGTAGAAAGAGGTGTTGTTGCTCAGTCGAATCCACTTGTTGATCTTGGTGTCAATTTTTGAGCGGACGTTGAACTTGTGGAAGACATCAGGGCTCAGCTTCATGATTCCAGTCTCCCTGTCGTAACCTCCTGAAATGAAATACTTAGTGTTCTTGTTTCCTCCGGAGATGGAAATGTTGTGCTGCTGTACCGGATGCTGGTCTCTGAAGAGCATATGCCACCAGTCATTGTTGCCGTAGTAGCGCCACTGGTTCCTTCCGTTGATGGTACGCTCCACAACCCATGGACGGGCAGGGTTCTCTGTCTTGTCGTTGACCCTGGCGAGCAGCTGCTGCATGTCGTAGTCATCATATAAGATGTAGTTGGACCCATTGGAAGCCATACGGAACTTATTGATTGTGTAGACTGACCAATAGCCTCTGGTCTCGTAGTCGGTAGAGGTAGTAGGCTCTTCCCAGCCCCAGCGTCCGCTGTAGCGGACCGTGGACTTGCCTTCATCAGACTCTCCGCTCTTGGTGGTGACGAGGATCACGCCGAAGGCGGCGCGGGCGCCATAGACGGCTGCCGCCGCGGCATCCTTGATGACGGAAATCGAGGCTATGTCATTAGGATTTACCCTGTTGATGTCTCCGATTGCTCCGTCGATGAGGACAAGAGGAGAGGCACCGTTGATGGACGTGTATCCGCGGATGTTCAGAGAGCCCGTAGACCCAGGACTTCCGGCTGAAGTCGTGATGTTAAGTCCAGGAACAGAACCCTGAAGCATGTTCGATACGGAATGTGCGGAACGGTTCTCGAGAGACTTGGAGTCCACCTGGGTGACGGCTCCGGTGAGGTTCACCTTTTTCTGGGTGCCGTATCCCACGACGACTGTCTCTTCGAGCATCATGGTATCATCTTCCAGGGTGATTGTAAGCATGGATTGCGTGGCAGGCACGGTGACATCTTTAGTCATGTACCCCAGGCAAGAAACCTCGAGAGTGACGTTGCCTGACGGTATATTCATCGAGAAAGTGCCGTCGGAACCTGTTACAGAACCAATGGAAGTTGCTTCCTTGACCATCACTGCCGCGCCTATTACGGGCTGCTGCTGCGAGTCCAGGACCTTCCCTGACAGCGTCCTGTTCTGGGCATTAAGGGACAAGATGCCCGCTATTGCCATGAACAGAAACGCAACAATAGTTTTCGTAAATTTCATATTGATTGACGATTAGTGTTTCATTGCTTAAAATTACTTGACGAGTTCTTTCGAATAGGTGTCTATGTCAAAAGCCTTAGGTCGTGTCATGGTCTGCTTATAGACGTTGCCGAAGCTGTCTTTCACTTTGATTTCCAGAGTGCTGGTCGGGCTTGAGGCCGTGACTTTCCAGAGATGCGGGCAGACCGATGTCGTGTAATATGTCGTGCCGGCAGTTGATTTCATGTATTTCACGCTTGTGGTCAATATGTGGAGAGGATCCCTGTAGCTGACTGCGGTCAGGTTGTCCAGGGCTTTCCCGTCCTCGGTGACTTCAATGCTCCAGCCCGGGGCAAAGTTCCAGACATTAATGTATACCTCGTCGGCTGAACTTGAGGAAGCCCAAGTGCCAGCGAAGTTGTTGAAATAGGTCTTGTTCGCAGCATCCGCGGAAGGCATCACCTTGTCAGCCGAAAGATCGATCTGGTTCCTGTCGTATGTCCTGAACTGATAGTTGGTGCTGAATCCTGTCGGCTTGAACTGCCAGCTGAAATCTGTTCCCTTAACTTTGAAAATCTGGTAGCCTGCCGGAGAGCCGTCAGTGCCGATGTTCAGGGCGCCATCCGTGTTGTAGACTGACCACCACCAGTCTGCGCAGAGGGCTCCGGAGTTGTGGTCCATGTAATTGGAACCAGTCTGGTTTGCCACGATGTGAGTGTGTCCAGTAATGAAATGCACGGTCTTGAATGCCGAAAAAGCGTTGAGCAAAGCAGCTTTGTCGGAGGCTGCGAAATGGAAGGTCGGCGCATGCATCGTAACGACCAAAGGGGTGGACGGGCTGACGTAGGAGAGGTCCTTGGCGAGCCAGTCAAATTGTTCCTGGGTGACCTTCACGGAATATTTGCGCCCGTCGCGACCTGTTCCTGTATTGGTGCAGAGGATGTTGTCGAGTACGATGTAGTGAACCTTCCCTATGTTGAACGAGTAGTAATCCGGCGCGAGCAGGCTGACGTAAGGCAAGATGGTTTCGAAATCGCCCGCCTTGTTCATGTCATGGTCGTGATTGCCGATGGTCTGATAGATTGTCAAGCCTTTGATAGCATTGACATCTGCGAGATATTGGCTGAACTGGTAAGAATTGCTGTACCAGTAATAGTCCCAAGTCATGTCGCCAAGGGTGATGCCGTAAAGGGTCTCGCTTGCATGGGCCCCTACATATTCATTGACATCGCTGCAGAAGTTGGAGAACCACTGCCTGTCCTTGTTCCTGCCGCCGGCGAGATGCATGTCGCCGAACACGAGCATGGAGTAGTTTGACTGGTCCGGAGCTTTCTGCAAAGTGAAATCCACTCTTTCGGCAACCGCAGCCGTCTTGTAAAGCTTGAAGTAATTTATTGGAAGGACTCCGTTGGATGCCGTCTCGTAGCCGCTCGGAGTAGAAATGAAGACGTAACCGTACTTCTTCGCAGACTTGAGCTGGTAGACTCCTTCCGCATCAGTCTTCACGACCTCTGCTCCGTCCGAGATTACCACGTTCGGAAGCCCTGTGCCGTCACAGCTGACTTTGCCGTATACCGTGGAGCCCTCTTCTGGCTGCACGCCATCGGAGATAGTCACAGTTGTATCTCCCATTTTCTTCTTCTGAGAGCCTCTGGCTACATAGACGGAGTAGTTACCGAAAGCAGTGACATTCTTGCAGTCCACCGTGAAGTAATTTCCATCAACCTGCACGATGGGTGCCTTGTGGTCCGCTCCTGAGGCATCGGTGAATATTATGACGTCGTCTGTGCGAGGTGCCTTGTCGAAAAGCACCTTGAATGTGAGCACAGGATTTTTCTGGTCGATTACTACTGAAGAGGGAACCGAGAATTGAACGTTCAGGTCTTCTTCATTATTTGAGCTGTTCTTGCTGCATGATGTCAGCGTGACACATGAGGCAAACAATAAGGCAAGGGTTTTCCCTATTAAATGTTTTATGTTCATAAATATTTTCAACTATATATATTCATTTCAGGCCATTAGCGAAACTGTTACGTTTTAGTTCATAAGTCTTTCGTTTAGTTTCGAATGCAACTAAAAAATTTGCGATAAATTTAATCATATTTTTCAAAATGATATATAGATTTCCTTATGGATATTTATCATTTGTATTGAAATTGTAATATATCCTTTTCAGAATCATTAACTCATGACTTTTTTCGGCTAGTTTCTTGCTAAATCCAATCTAAAAGCTGCTCTATGCGAAAAATGAAAATATTCGAAATTCAAAAAAGCCGTACTGGGAATACCCAATACGGCTTTTCAACAGTTGCTTGACTTCGGTTACAGCTCGTTCATCTCCTGCTCGTACTCGTCCTTGCGCCCTACGACTATGTCCTGATAGTCCTTAAGGCCAGTACCTGCAGGAATGAGGTGACCGCAGATGACATTCTCTTTCAGACCTTCCAGATGGTCAATTCGAGCCCTGATGGCAGCCTCGCTGAGCACCTTCGTGGTTTCCTGGAACGATGCAGCTGATATGAAGCTGTTCGTGCGAAGGGCGGCCCTCGTGATTCCCTGGAGGACGAGCTGTGCTGTCGCAGGTTTTGCCTCACGGGTCACCATCATCTGGAGGCTCTGTCTTTCGAGAGAGGCATTCTCGTCTCTCAGGTCACGGGCCGTGATGATGTCTCCCTTCTCGAATTTCCTTGAGTCGGCAGGATCTACGACATAATATTTGCCATAGATCTGGTCATTCGCATCCATGAAATCCCACTTGTCCACGAGCTCTTCGAGCAAGAAGTCTGTGTCGCCCGGATCGGTGATCTGGACTTTGCGCATCATCTGGCGGACGATGATCTCGAAGTGTTTATCGTTGATCTTAACGCCCTGCAGACGGTATACGGCCTGAATCTCGTTTACGATGTATTCCTGAGCCTTCACAGGTCCCAGAATATTCAGGATGTCGGTAGGGGAGACGCCGCCATCGGAGAGCCTTGTTCCAGCTTTGACGTAGTCATTCTCCTGAACCAGGATCTGCTTCGTAAGAGGCACCAGGTAGTGCTTCTCTATGCCGGACTTGTTCTTCACGACGATTTCGCGGTTTCCTCTCTTCACCTTGCCCATTATGACTTCGCCGTTTATCTCGGAGAGAATCGCAGGGCTGCTAGGAGTCCTGGCTTCGAAGAGTTCGGTGACGCGAGGCAGACCGCCTGTGATGTCAGTAGACTTGCCGATAGCGCGCGGAATCTTGACGATTATGTCGCCAACCTTCACGTCCGCCCCATCGTTAACGGTGACATGGGCGCCCACAGGCAAGTTATATTGCCTGATTTGCACGCCATTCTCATCTAAGATCAGGATAGATGGGTTCTTGGACTTATCCTTAGACTCAATCACGACTTTGTCTTTGTTGACAGCCATCGCATCGGAAGCCTCTTCTCTATAAGTCGTGCCATCTATCATATTCTCATATTTGATCTTGCCTGCTGTCTCCACGATGGTGTTGGCATTGTAAGGATCCCACTCGCAGAGCAGGTCGCCCTTCTTTATCTTGTCGCCATCTTTGAAGTATAGGACGGCTCCGTAAGGAACGTCGTAATGTGAATATGTGATGCCTGTGTTCTCGTCTATGATGCTAACCTCTGCCATACGGCTTACGACGATGTCGCGCGATGTCCCATCATTGTCGATTCTCTTGATGGTCCTGAGTTCCTCGAACGCAAGCTTGCCATCGTATTTAGACTCGATGGAAGAATCCGTAGCTGCGCTGGAAGCAGTTCCGCCGACGTGGAATGTACGCAGAGTCAGCTGTGTGCCTGGCTCACCAATGGACTGAGCGGCGATGACGCCGACAACCTCACCTTGCTCAACCATGCGGCTGGTAGACAGGTTACGGCCGTAGCACTTGGCGCAGACACCCTTGCGGGACTCGCAAGTGAGCACGGAACGAATCTCAACCTGTTCAATAGGGAGCGAGTCTATCAAGTCTGCGGTGGCTTCCCTGATTTCCTCGCCAGCCTTTATGATAAGCTCGCCAGTGAGAGGGTTGAATATGTCGTGCACGGAAGTCCTACCAAGGATTCTCTCGCCAAGAGACTCGACGACCTCGTCCTTGTTCTTGATTGCCGTAGCCACCAGACCTCTCAGAGTGCCGCAGTCTTCCTCGGTGATTATCACATCGTGAGATACATCCACGAGACGACGGGTAAGATAACCTGCGTCAGCTGTCTTCAAGGCGGTATCGGCAAGACCCTTACGAGCACCGTGCGTAGAGATGAAATATTCCAGCACCGACATTCCTTCCTTCAGGTTGGAAACGATAGGGTTCTCGATGATTTCATTACCAGAAGCTCCGGATTTCTGAGGTTTTGCCATCAGGCCTCGCATGCCGCAAAGCTGCTTGATCTGCTGAGTGGAACCACGGGCACCTGAATCCAGCATCATGTAAACCGGATTGAATCCCTGCTGGTCAGAAGAAATCTGTTTCTCTACTATGTTCGTAAGCTTATTGTCGATGGAAGTCCAAAGGTCAATCACCTTGTTGTAGCGCTCGTTATTGGTGATGAAGCCCATCGCATAATTGCTCTTGACTTCCTCTACCTGTTTGTAGCCCTGCTCGATGAGATCGTATTTCTCCTTAGGGATGATGACGTCGCCCAGGTTGAATGAAATTCCAGCCCTGAATGCCTGTTCGTAACCAAGGTTCTTGATGTCATCGAGGAATTTAGCCGTCCTAGTGACGCCGGTGCTCTTGATGACGTTGGTGATGATTTTCCTAAGGGCTTTCTTGCCCAGAACCTCATTCACGAAAGGCACTTCATCAGGAATATATTGATTTACGATTATTCTTCCTGCCGAGGTCTCGACCATCTGAGTCCCCTTCGAAGCGTCACGCTTATCTACAGAGATCCTGACGTTGATCTTAGCGTGCATGTCGATGGCTTTCTCATCGAATGCGATGATCACTTCCTCTGGTCCGTAGAAGGTCATTCCCTCTCCCTTGGCGCCTGGTCTTAATTTAGTAATATAATAAAGACCAAGAACCATGTCTTGGGAAGGCACGGTGATAGGCGTTCCGTTGGCAGGATTAAGAATATTCTGGGAGCCAAGCATGAGAAGCTGCGCCTCCATGATGGCTGCGTTTCCAAGCGGAAGATGGACGGCCATCTGGTCACCATCAAAGTCGGCGTTGAATGCCGTACAAGCGAGTGGGTGCAGCTGAATGGCCTTACCTTCTATCATTCGTGGCTGGAATGCCTGGATGCCAAGCCTGTGCAGGGTAGGCGCACGGTTCAGTAGAACCGGGTGTCCCTTCATCACGTTCTCCAGGATTTCCCAGATCACAGGGTCTTTTCTGTCGACGATTTTCTTCGCAGACTTCACTGTCTTCACGATTCCTCTCTCGATCAGTTTCCTGATGATGAATGGCTTGTAGAGCTCGGCAGCCATGAACTTAGGCAGGCCGCACTCGTGCATGTTCAGCTCAGGACCGACGACGATCACAGAACGTGCTGAGTAGTCGACGCGTTTTCCAAGCAGATTCTGACGGAAGCGTCCCTGCTTGCCTTTGAGAGAGTCTGACAGGGATTTGAGAGCCCTGTTCGTCTCGCTCTTCACGGCGCTGGACTTCTTGGAGTTGTCGAAAAGTGAGTCGACAGCTTCCTGAAGCATACGCTTCTCGTTTCTTAATATGACTTCAGGAGCCTTGATTTCAAGCAGTTTCTTGAGTCGGTTGTTCCTGATTATCACCCTTCTGTAAAGGTCATTGAGGTCTGAGGTAGCGAACCTTCCGCCGTCCAGTGGAACGAGAGGACGGAGATCCGGCGGAATCACAGGTATGACCTTCATGATCATCCATTCCGGCCGGTTGATGTCCTTGGACTCCACGAACCATTTCACGACGCTGAGTCTCTTGAGGTCTTCGGTCTTTCTCTGCTGAGACGTCTCGTTAAGCATCTTCTGACGGAGATCTTTAGCAAGTTCTACGACATCTATTTCTTTTAGCAGGTCGTAGATTCCTTCAGCGCCCATCTTGGCGATGAACTTATCTGGATCATCGTCTGCCAGATTGTCGTTATCCGGGAGCTTTGCCACCACGTCGAGATATTCATCCTCGGAAAGCATATCCATTTTCTTGACAGGCTCTCCAGAAGGAGTCGTGGCTTTCCCCGGATTAATTACTATGTATCTCTCATAGTAAATCACGCTCTCAAGCTTTTTCGCAGGCAGGCCGAGCACGGCGGAAATCTTGTTAGGAGCGCTCTTGAAATACCAGATGTGAGCCACAGGAACAGTTAGGGCAATATGACCCATCCTTTCCCTGCGGACCTTCTTCTCTGTCACCTCTACGCCGCACCTGTCGCAGACGATTCCGCGGTAACGGATTCTCTTATATTTCCCGCAATAGCACTCGTAGTCCTTCGTAGGGCCGAAGATTTTCTCGCAGAAAAGTCCGTCTCTCTCAGGCTTGTATGTCCTGTAGTTCACGGTCTCCGGCTTCAGAACCTCTCCGCAAGACCTCGCGATGATGTCCTCAGGGGAGGCCAGCGAGATGCTTATTGTCTGGAAGTTGCTCTTTACCTTATTTTCTTTATTGCTGAAAGTAGGCATATTTATCAGATATCAAAATTCTTGAATATATTAATCCAACGTTACCTTGAGACCTAAGCCTCTAAGTTCATGCAGCAGCACGTTCAGGGATTCTGGAATGCCCGGAGCAGGCATAGGGTCACCCTTCACGATGGCTTCATAAGTCTTAGCACGGCCAGTGACATCATCGGACTTGACGGTGAGAATTTCCTGAAGTGCGTTGGCTGCGCCAAACGCCTCAAGAGCCCAAACCTCCATTTCTCCGAATCTCTGGCCTCCGAACTGAGCTTTACCTCCGAGAGGCTGCTGGGTGATGAGAGAATAAGGACCGATTGAACGGGCATGCATCTTATCATCAACCATGTGGCCCAGCTTAAGCATGTAGATCACGCCGACAGTCGCGCTCTGGTCGAACCAGTCTCCGGTGCCTCCATCGCGCAGGCGAGTCTTGCCGTAGCGTGGCAGGCCAGCCTTCTTCGTGTAATCGTCTATCTCTTCGTTGGTTGCTCCATCGAATATAGGCGTGCTGAATTTAACTCCGAGTTTCTTGCCAGCCCATCCGAGAACGGTTTCGTAAATCTGACCCAGATTCATACGAGAAGGCACGCCGAGAGGGTTCAGAACGATGTCCACAGGAGTTCCGTCATCAAGGAACGGCATGTCTTCCCTACGCACGATCTTAGCGACGCAGCCCTTGTTGCCATGACGACCTGCCATCTTATCACCCACCGTGATCTTTCTCTTCTTAGCGACGTAGACTTTAGCAAGCTGCATGACTCCGTTAGGGAGCTCGTCCCCGACCTTAACCATGTCGAGCTGCCTTTTCGTCTTTGCCTCAAGTTCCTTGTAGGTGATGCAATAGTTGTTGATGAGTTCCTGAATCAGCTCATTCGTGTCCTTATCAGGAGTCCACTTGCTCGAATTGATATTCTGATACTCGATGCTCTTGAGTTTCTCGGCTGTGATTTCTTTTCCCTTAGGGATGATCTCAACGCCGTAGAGGTCGCTGATGCCTGCGCTCTTCTTCCCTTTCACGAGGGTAGAAAGCCTCTTGATGAAATCAGCATAGAGCTTTGCGGCTTTCTTGTCGAAGTCTTCCTGAATTGCGTCCAGCTTGGCTTTCTGATCCGCCTTTGCGCCTTTCCTCCCAGTCTCCTTCGCAGCCTTGGCATAGAGATCTGTCTTGATGACTGTGCCGCTGAGTGAAGGATTTGCCTTCAGAGAAGCGTCTTTGACGTCACCTGCCTTATCTCCGAATATGGCTTTGAGGAGCTTTTCCTCAGGAGAAGGATCGCTCTCACCCTTAGGGGTGATTTTACCAATCATTATATCGCCCGGATCGACGTGAGCGCCGACCCTGATGATACCCTGCTTATCGAGGTTCTTGGTAGCATCCTCGCTTACGTTAGGAATATCTGAGGTAAGTTCCTCTGGGCCGCGCTTCGTGCCACGGACTTCGGTCAAGAATTCATCTACATGCACCGAGGTCAGGATATCCCATTTAACCATATCCTCAGAAATCACGACGGCATCCTCGTAGTTATAACCTTTCCAAGGCATGAAGGCAACCATCAGGTTGCGGCCGAGAGCCAGCTCGCCGCCCTGAGTAGCATAGCCTTCGGTAAGAACTTGTCCCTCTTCTACTCTCTCGCCCTTGCGAACGGTTGGTTTCAGAGTGATGGTCGTGCTCTGGTTAGTTCTTCTGTAAATAGGAAGCTTGTAGACTGTCTCTTCAGGAGAGAAGCTGACGAATTTCTCGTCATCAGTCATGTCGTATTTTATTCTTATCTCGTTAGCATCGACATATGTCACCAAGCCTTTGCCTTTAGCCCTGACCTGAGTCCTGGAATCCAGGCAGACTCTTTCCTCAAGGCCGGTGCCCACGATAGGAGCCTCTGGGTTGAGGAGCGGAACTGCCTGACGCATCATGTTGGCGCCCATGAGCGCGCGGTGTGCGTCATCGTGCTCCAAGAATGGGATGAGGGAGGCAGCGACAGATGCCATCTGGTTAGGAGCAACGTCCATGTAGTCAACTTCTTCCTTAGAAACTACAGGGAAGTCGGCTTCCAGGCGGCACTGGATTCTGTCTGACTCTATGACTCCGTCATCGGACATCTTAACGTTGGCGAGTGATACCTTCTTGTCCTCTTCTTCCTCTGCTGTCATATAGTGCCAGCCCTTGTCTGAGAGATCCACCTTTCCCTCGTGTACCTCACGATAAGGCGTCTCAATGAATCCCAGGTCGTTGATCCTGGCATAAACGCACAGGGAAGAAATAAGACCGATGTTAGGCCCTTCAGGCGACTCGATAGGGCAGAGACGGCCGTAATGCGTGTAGTGCACGTCACGTACCTCGAAACCTGCTCTTTCCCTGGAAAGTCCTCCGGGACCGAGGGCGGAGAGACGACGCTTATGAGTGATTTCAGCAAGAGGGTTCGTCTGATCCATGAACTGGCTCAGCTGAGAAGTGCCGAAGAACGAATTGATGACGGAAGACAGTGTCTTCGCATTGATCAGGTCAATCGGGTTGAACTGCTCGCTGTCGCGGACGTTCATCCTCTCCCTGATGGTCCTGGCCATTCTGGAGAGGCCTACGTTGAACTGGTTCGCAAGCTGCTCGCCAACCGTCCTGACGCGCCTGTTGCTCAGGTGATCGATGTCATCGACGGTAGCTTTAGAGTTGATAAGCTGAATCAGGTACTTGATGATTTCGATGATGTCATTCTTCGTGAGAACCCTCACATCTGGGTCTGTCGTCAGGCCAAGCTTCTTATTCAGACGATAGCGGCCTACGTTGCCCAGATCGTATCTCTTCTCGGAGAAGAACAGCTTGTCGATGACATCCCTTGCGGTTGCCTCATCAGGCGGTTCGGAATTACGCAGCTGTTTGTAAATGTAGTTGACAGCCTCGATCTCCGTGTTCGTAGGATCTTTCTGAAGGGTATTGAAGATGATGGCATATTCATTTGCGTTAGCCTCATCTTTCTGAAGGAGGATGTTTTTCACGTCAGTGTCGCAGATCTTGGCGATGGTATCATCGTCTAGGATCTCGCCCCTGTCAACGATAGGAACAGTCCTCTCGATAGGGATGACCTCACCGGTGTCCTCATCTTCGAAATCTTCTGTCCAAGTTTTGAGAACCTTGGCAGCCAGTTTTCTGCCGGCATTCTTCTGAAGGTTCTTCTTGTTCACAGCCACTTCCTCAGCAAGCCCGAAGATATTGATTATGTCTTTGTCGGAGCTGAAGCCTATTGCACGCAGAAGGGTAGTGACTGGCAATTTCTTCTTACGGTCGATGTAGGCGTACATCACGTTGCTGATGTCCGTAGCGAATTCAATCCAGGAGCCCTTGAAAGGGATGATCCTGGCTGAATATAACTTCGTGCCGTTCGCATGCATGGTCTGATCGAAAAATACGCCCGGAGACCTATGCAGCTGGGAAACTATGATTCTTTCTGATCCGTTGATTACGAATGTGCCAGCATGAGTCATGTAAGGGATATTCCCTAAGTACACGTCTTGGACTCTTGTATCGAAGTCCTCGTGCTCCGGATCATTGCAAGAAAGGCGGAGTTTTGCCTTAAGAGGGACACTGTAGGTGAGGCCTCTGTCAAGACATTCTTCGATCGAATACTGAGGCGGGTCGATGAAATAATCGATGAACTCTAACTTGTAGTTGTTTCTCGTGTCTTCGATCGGGAATATCTCCTGGAATACCTGGTACAAACCTTCGTCTTTCCTATTCTCAGGCGTAGTCTCCAACTGGAAAAAATCCTTGAATGATTTAAGCTGAACTTCCAGAAGGTCAGGATATTCCAGAATCTTTGATTTAGCGAACATTATTCGCTTATTGTTGGTCTTTTTTGACATTTTCTGCCTTTAGGATTTGGAGATAAACTTAATACGACAAAAAGGTTTAGAGCCAATCCTAGGCTCTAAACCTGAAATATTTCCCTGCAAGGGGAAGCCGGGGTTATTTAACCTCAACTTCAGCACCAGCCTCTTCAAGGGCTGATTTAAGTTGTTCAGCCTCAGCCTTAGATACTTTCTCCTTAAGATTAGAAGGAGCGCCATCTACAAGATCCTTAGCTTCTTTGAGTCCGAGACCAAGAGCTTCTTTAACTGCTTTGATCACCTGAAGCTTAGCCTGGCCGGCTGACTTGAGGACAACATCGAACTCGGTCTGCTCAGCTGGAGCAGCCTCAGCAGCGCCTGCTGCAGGACCAGCTACTGCGACAGCAGCGGCTGCAGGCTCGATACCATATTCTTCTTTGAGAACTTTAGCAAGTTCCTGAACGTCTTTTACAGAAAGGTTAACCAACTCTTCTGCAAGTGCTTTTACATCTGCCATAATTGATAATATTTAAAATTGTTTTTATTGTTGATTTTCTTCTTTTTCCGAAAGGGTCTTGACAATGCCTGCGAGCTTTCCGCCAGCGCTCTCGAGAGCGGAGATGACGTTGCGGGCAGGGCTCTGGAGCAGGCTGATGATATCGCCAAGGAGTTCCTCCTTAGACTTGATAGCTGCCAGCTCGTCGAGCTTGTCAGCTCCTACGAACACGCATTCCTGCGCATATGCCCCTTTCAGCACAGGTTTTTCCATGCCGTCCTTATTCAGCTTCTTGATAAGCTTGCCAGGAGCGTTGGCAGTCTGCGCATACATGATGGCAGTGTTGCCTTTCAGCGTAGGGAGCAGCTGGTTAAGATCTTCGTTGTTGATCTGCTTGAGGACGTGAGCGAAGAGGGTGTTCTTCACTACAGTCAGCTTTATCCCTTGCTCGAAGCAGGAACGGCGAAGTTTAACGGTGTCTTCAGCATTCAATCCAGAAATGTCAGTTACATAGAAGTGTGGGTACTCCTTTAGCTGAGCGGATATGCTTTCAATTACTTGATCTTTCAATTCTTTCTTCATAGCGCAAAAATATTTTACTCAGCTGAACCGCTAGTGAATGCCTTAACGTCAAGCTTGAGGCCTGGGCTCATAGTAGTGCAGATAGATGCGCTCTTAAGGTATGTGCCTTTAAGGCTCTGTGGCTTGAGCTTGATTATTTCATTGAGAAGGGCAGTGGCGTTTTCGCGAATCTGATCTGGCGTGAATGATGCCTTGCCGATGGCAGCGTGAATGATACCTGTCTTGTCGACTTTGAAATCGATTTTGCCGCCTTTGACATCCTTGACGGCATTGCCTACCTCCATGGTGACAGTGCCAGTCTTAGGGTTTGGCATCAGGCCCCTAGGTCCGAGAATACGTCCTAAGGTACCAACTTTAGCCATGACAGAAGGAGTGCATATGATCACGTCCACGTCTGTCCAGCCACCCTTTATTTTTTCCACATATTCATCAAGACCAACGTAATCTGCTCCGGCCTCTTTTGCCTCGTTTTCCTTGTCAGGAGTGCAGAGCACGAGCACTCTCACCACCTTGCCAGTTCCGTGAGGAAGAGTTACCACGCCACGAATCATCTGATTGGCCTTACGAGGGTCAACTCCAAGATTCGCGGTGAGTTCAACGGTTGAGTCGAACTTGACGTAGGTTATGTCTTTCAGAACTTCACAGGCTTCTGAAAGAGAATATGCTTTAGAAGGATCGTATTTACCAGCGACCGCTTTCTGATTTTTTGTAATTCTGCTCATTTGCTTGTGAATTTTTAAATGTCCTTAGGAAACTCGCCAGTTACTTTTATGCCCATGCTCCTTGCTGTGCCAGCTACCATTTTCATGGCGGAGGCGAGCGTAAAAGCGTTCAGGTCAGGCATTTTCCCTTCGGCGATTGTCTTAATCTGATCCCAGGTGACTGATGCGACCTTAGATCTATTTGGCTGCCCTGATCCTTTCTGAATCTTCGCTGCCTCTTTTAGCGAGATTGCCACTGGGGGCTGCTTTACCACGAAGGTGAAGGACTTGTCTGAATATACCGTGATGACCACTGGCAGAATCTTTCCCGCTTGTGCTTGAGTGGCGGCATTGAACTGCTTGCAGAAATCCATTATATTCAAGCCTTTAGAACCAAGAGCAGGTCCTACTGGGGGCGCTGGATTTGCTGCTCCAGCTTTGATCTGGAGTTTAATGAATCCGGTTACTTCTTTTGCCATAATTGATTGTTATTCTTTTGTTACTTGACTGAAGCTGAGCTCGAGCAGGGTCTTCCTGCCAAAGATCACAACTACGACTTTGAGTTTGCTTCTATCTTCTTCAATTGCGTCTACCGTTCCGCTGAAGCCGCTGAACGGCCCGTCGGTGATCTTGACGGATTCACCAATTTCGTAATTTACCTCTGTCTCCGCAGGATTATCGACATTCTCGTCTTGATTGCCTAGAATACGCTGTACCTCTTCATCTCTGAGGGGGATAGGGATTTTCTCGATGGTGCTTTTGCCACCTTCGACAGAAACCCGGCGATTCTCAGTCAGGAAGCCAGACATGTTAGGGATGAGATTACGAATTATGTACTCAAGTTCGCCGCTTAACTCGGCTTGGATGAGCACATACCCAGGGAAAAGCAGTTTTTCAACTACTTTCCTCTTGCCATTTTTGGTTACAATCTCTTTTTTCACAGGCACTAAGACCTGCCCAACCAAATCTTGCAAACCGCTTCTTTCAATCTCTTTCTCGAGATATCCGGCAGCTTTCTTCTCTTTTGTTCCAGCCGTCCTGAGGACGTACCATTTCATATCCGCCATGGCAATCAATGATTTACAATGTGTAAATTGCAGTCATCAGATGCTCGAAAGTGAAGTCGATTATGAAGAGCGCGATTGAAAGGATGATCGTAGCCACGATAACCAGTAGAGCAGAGCTTTGCAACTTGCTCCAGGTCGGCCACGTCACTTTCTTCGTCAGCTCTACATAGCACTCTTTAAGATAGTTAATGAACTTTCTCATCTTTGCATTTAATGGACCCCGTAATTTGGAAGCTTATCGCGAAGTCTGTTAAACAATTACCAAATCGTAACCTTTGATATTGGCAGGGGAAGCAGGATTCGAACCCACATCGACGGTTTTGGAGACCGCTGAACTACCCTTGTTCTATTCCCCTGTGGGAAAGACAGATTCCCTTTCGGAAACCTGTCTTTTAATTATTCCGGGAACTTAGTCCTCGATGCGGATTACCTGACCTGCGCCAACGGTACGTCCACCCTCGCGGATAGCGAACTGGAGACCTTCGTTCATTGCAACAGGGGTAATGAGCTTAACGTGGATTTCTACGTTATCACCAGGCATAACCATCTCCTTGTCAGCAGGGAGCATGATCTCTCCGGTTACATCCAGTGTACGGATGAAGAACTGGGGACGATAATGGTTGTGGAAAGGAGTGTGACGGCCACCCTCTTCTTTCTTGAGGACGTAGATCTGAGCTACGAAGTCGGTATGAGGAGTAATAGACTTGGGAGCTGCTACAACCTCACCTCTCTTAACTTCTTTCTTATCTACACCACGGAGGAGAAGACCTACGTTATCACCAGCCTCACCCTGAGGGAGGAGCTTGCGGAACATCTCAACGCCGGTAACGACTGAGGTGCGGGGCTCATCGCCGAAGCCAACGAGCTCTACAGGGTCGTTAACGTGGATGGTACCGGCCTCGATACGGCCTGTAACAACGGTACCACGACCGGTGATGGAGAAGATGTCCTCGATAGGCATAAGGAAGGGCTTGTCAACAAGACGAACGGGCAGAGGAATGTACTCATCAACTGCGTTCATGAGCTCCATAACCTTGTCTTCCCACTTTTTCTCACCGTTGAGTGCACCAAGTGCAGAACCGCGGATGATAGGGCAGTTTTCGTCGAAGTTGTAGAATGCGAGGAGGTCACGGATCTCCATTTCTACGAGGTCAAGCATTTCCTCATCGTCAACAAGGTCAACCTTGTTCATGAAAACGAGGATCTTAGGTACGTTCACCTGACGGGCGAGAAGGATGTGCTCACGAGTCTGAGGCATAGGACCGTCAGTTGCAGCAACAACCAGGATAGCACCGTCCATCTGAGCAGCACCAGTTACCATGTTCTTAACGTAGTCAGCGTGGCCAGGGCAGTCTACGTGAGCATAGTGACGCTTCTCGGTTTCGTACTCTACGTGTGCAGAGTTGATGGTGATACCACGCTCTTTCTCTTCAGGAGCGTTGTCGATCTGGTCGAATGACTTGATCTTGTCTGCGTTACCTGCAACTCTCTCTGCGAGCACCTTGGTGATAGCAGCGGTAAGAGTTGTTTTACCGTGGTCAACATGGCCAATTGTACCGATGTTAACATGCGGTTTGGTTCTCTGGAATGTTTCTTTTGCCATAATATTATGTTTAAATTGTGTTTATGCTTTTTCCAACACTATTTCATAAAATGAGCCGGTGATGGGATTTGAACTCATGACCTCATCCTTACCAAGGATGCGCTCTACCCCTGAGCTACACCGGCTTTAATGGAGCGGAAGACGGGGTTCGAACTCGCGACCCTCAGCTTGGAAGGCTGATGCTCTACCAACTGAGCTACTTCCGCGTTAGTTGTATTTGTGGGAGGTGGTGGACTCGAACCACCGAACCCTGAGGGAGCGGATTTACAGTCCGCCGCAATTGCCACTATGCGAACCTCCCAAAGTTACTTAAGCCTTGCGCTTAGCTGAGCCGATAGAGGGATTCGAACCCACGACCCCGAGATTACAAATCACGTGCTCTGGCCAACTGAGCTATATCGGCGTTTCCTATCGTTGCCGAAAGGGACTGCAAAGATAGATATTATTCTTTATTCTCCAAAACTTTTTTCGAAAAAATATTTTCAACCGTTTCTGCGATACCGTCTTTGTCTATCTTGCATGCCGCCCTCTGTGCTTTCTGGGTATCCTGCCCGATGAAGCGGTCCGGGATTCCAAGCCCAGTCAGCTGCGTGTGCAGGCCGTTTCTCTCCAGAAGTTCCGCCACGGCGCCGTTAAGTCCGCCGGTCAGGCAGCCGTCTTCCACTGTAACGATGTGCCCGTGGGTGCGGGCTGCTTCCAGCACAAGTTCTTCATCCATCGGCTTAATATACCTTATATCTATAACGGTGGGGGCGAAGCCCAGTTTTTCCTTTATGAGCGCCGATGCTTCCATCGCCCTTGAGGAGCAGTGTCCGATGCCGATGATGGCAATCTTTTCTCCCTTTTGCAGCAGCTCGCCCTTTCCGGGAGTCAGCTCCGTATACGGGGCCTCCTTGTAGGGCGTTCCTTCCGCACCCCCACGCGGATACCTTATTATATAAGGGCCGGTCGTGCTGCGGAGTCCGCTGTACATCATGTTCTTGAGTTCAAGCTCGTTCCTGGGGGAGCAGACTACGGCTCCGGGTACGCAGCGGTAGGCTGCAAGGTCGAAGACGCCGTGGTGGGTGGGGCCGTCCTCGCCTACGACGCCGCCCCTGTCAAAGCAGAGCACAACCGGCAGCTGCTGCAGCGCCACGTCGTGGATTATCTGGTCGTAAGCCCTTTGGGAGAAGGAAGAGTAGATGTTGCAGAAGGGCCGGAGGCCGCCTGCGGCAAGGCCCGCGGAGAAGGTTACCGCGTGCTCTTCCTCTATTCCTACGTCGTAGAATCTCTCAGGCATGGCAGTTTCAAGCGCAGACATGCCGCATCCGGACGCCATGGCGGGGGTAACACCCACAACCCTGCTGTCCCTCTTTGCCAGGTCTACAAGGACATCGCCAAAGACGTCCTGCCACCTTGGGGTGTCTGCGTGCTTTATGATTCTTTCTCCGGTCTGCGGGTTGAATTTTCCCGGGGCGTGCCATACGGCGGGGTCTTTTTCTGCCGGGGCATAGCCTTTGCCCTTTAGGGTGTGTACATGCAGGATTCGCGGTCCGTGCAGTCCCCTGAGCCGTTGCAGGGTATTTGTAAGCGCTTCTATGTCATTGCCATCGACAGGTCCGAAGTACCTGAACCCCAGAGCCTCAAAGAGGGCTCCGCCGGACTTCCTCACAAGGTTGGATTTGGTGTCGATGGTCCATTTCTGGAATTTGTTCCGCAGCCAGCCTTCACCCAGTTTGTCCCAGACTTTTTTCTTGAAGCGGTTGTATCTTCCGGAGGTTGTAATCTTAAGCAGGTAGTTGTGTATCGCCCCTGTGGGCTTGTCTATCGACTGGTCGTTGTCGTTCAGGATAATGAGGATGTCGGCCTTGCTGCTGCCGGCGTTGTTGAGTCCTTCGAATGCCAGGCCTCCGGTCATCGCTCCGTCGCCTATGACTGCCACTACTTTTTCATCTTTCCCCAGTATACGGGCCGATTCCGCCAGGCCGAGCGCCGCCGACACCGACGTGGAGGAGTGTCCGGCGCCAAAGGCGTCGAACTTGCTCTCCGCCCTTTTGGGGAAGCCGCTGATTCCGTCCTTGGTGCGGTTGGTCCTGAACGCCTCCCTGCGGCCGGTCAGTATCTTGTGGGCGTATGCCTGGTGTCCTACGTCAAACACCAGTTTGTCTTTCGGCAGATCGAAAACATAGTGGATGGCCGCGATGATTTCCACGGCACCCAGCGATGCTCCCAAATGACCGGGATTCACCGCGCAGCACTGTATCATGTAGTCCCTGACCTCCGAGCACAAATCCTTCAACTGGCTGATGTTCAGTTTTTTCAGGTCTTCAGGGGCGTTTATGTTGTCCAAAAACTTGTACATAGAGTTTTTATAACGGTTTACAAAGGTAATATTTTATTCTCACATCGAAAAATCTTTTGATGTTGAGACTTTTTTTCCTATATTAGCAGGTCAGGAAGAATTATGTAAAAAAAACAGTTCGTTTATATGGCAGAAAAAGTGAGAAAATTGATGAACGACTACCCCGGTATGCGTTGGGCGGCGTTGATTCTTATAGCCCTGATGATGCTCTTCGGCTATATGTTTGTGGATGTAATGTCTCCGCTCCAGCAGCTTGTAGAGGCAGAAAGAGGCTGGACGCCGGATGTTTTCGGTAAATACGCCAGTGCAGAATATCTCCTTAATGTTTGCGGCTTCCTGATCCTGGCCGGTATCATTCTGGACAAGATGGGCATCAGGTTCACCGGAACCCTGTCCGCTTCCATGATGTTCGCGGGCGCTGCAATCAAGTTCTATGCGGTCAGCGACTGGTTCGCGGGCAGCGGCCTTGAGTCCTGGCTCAACACATGGTGGCCCGCAATGCCCGGCAGCGCAAAACTTGCCGCCCTCGGCTTCATGATATTCGGCTGCGGCTGCGAAATGGCCGGTACAACGGTTTCCAAAGCCATTGCCAAATGGTTCAAGGGCAAGGAAATGGCCATGGCCATGGGCGTAGAGATGGCAATTGCCAGAATCGGCGTGTTCGCTATTTTCTCCATCAGCCCGCTGCTCGCATCCAAGATGGGCAGCATCCAGGGCCCTGTCGGTTTCTGCACCGTAC
This sequence comes from uncultured Prevotellaceae bacterium, assembly GCA_900314395.1. Lineage (GTDB taxonomy): Bacteria > Bacteroidota > Bacteroidia > Bacteroidales > UBA932 > Cryptobacteroides. Next base: position 25,830 of record OMVB01000024.1, read on the forward strand.
TCCTCCTCATCGGCCTTATCAACTTCCTGGTATTCAGCGTAATGGACAAGAAGTTCGACAACCAGCTCAAGGAAGCCGGACGCCTGGAGAAGGGAGAAAATGAAGAGGAATTCAAGGTCGGCGACCTCAAGAAGATATTTACTTCCAAGAGTTTCTGGGTTGTCGCAATCCTTTGCGTACTGTATTACAGCGCAATTTTCCCGTTCCAGCGTTATGGTGCAAACATGCTCCAGTGCAACCTTGACGGTATTTCCGCAAAGGCGGCGTCGGATATCTTCCGCTGGTTCCCCGTAGGTGCGGCTGTCATAACTCCTTTCCTGGGACGATACCTGGACACCAAGGGCAAGGGCGCCACGATGCTTATATTCGGTGCTCTGCTGCTCGTTGTCTGCCACCTTGTGTTCGCCTTCGTGCTGCCTGTAACTCACAGCAAGATAATCGCTTATTCTACCATTGTAGTCCTGGGCGTAAGTTTCTCGCTGGTTCCCGCGGCCCTCTGGCCTTCAGTTCCCAAGATTATCGATGAAAAAATCCTTGGTTCTGCATACAACCTTATTTTCTGGGTTCAGAATATAGGCCTTTGCCTTGTTCCGATGCTGATCGGCTCTGTCCTTTCCTCTTCCAACGCCAATAATCCGGCAGTGGTTGCAGCCAAGGCAAGCGGCGCAGATTTCATTCCTTACAACTATACGGTTCCGCTAATCATATTCGCATGCTTCGGCGTGGCCGCCTTCATCATCGCCCTGTATCTCAAGGCAATCGACAAGAAGATGGGCCTGAACCTTGAAAAACCTAATATCGTAAAGGAGTAGGACCATGAGCACCGACAAAAAGAAGATACTTGGCAAAACCGCCTGCTGGATAGTGCTGGCGTGCCTTGTCGTACCCATGTTCGGCTCATACTTCTTTGACGACATGTTCTCCACACTGAGCCAGATTTTCAAGCACCCGGAAAACCTGGAGCTTGGCTGGGATTCTGCAAATTACGGCTTCTATGCCGGAGGATACTCCTTCCTCTGCGTCTGGGGCGGCCTGGTTATCTGCGGAGTCCTTCTGGATTTGTACGGCGTACGTCTTGTGGGTTCTGTTTTTGTCGGCCTGATGGTGCTTGGAGCTGGACTGGTTACCTTTGCCATTACGGCTGGGTTTGCTCCCGGAACCTCCCTTACAATCGCTTACATCGGCTGCATGGTGTTCGGTCTTGGAAGTGAAATCGCCGGAGTTGCGGTAACGCGTTCCATCGCCAAGTGGTTCAAGGGCCGCAACGTGGCCTTTGCAATGGGACTCCAGCTGGCCATCGCCCGCCTTGGCACTGCATCGGCATTCATTATCTCCCCGATGCTTGTGGCCCAGAAGGAGCCCGGACAGATGTATTCCCTGGCAGAGACCGCACGTCCTGCATTCTTCGGCCTTGCCCTGCTTCTTGCAGGAGCTGTGCTGTGGGGGATTTTTGTTGCCATGGATGCAAGATTTGACCGTGCATCCGGCATAGTCAGGGAAAAGGGAAAAGTCAAGGATGAGGATAAATTCGTATTCTCCGACATCCTTAAGATATTGACTAACAAGAGGTTCATCCTTATCGCCCTGCTTTGCGTATTCTTCTATTGCTGTATCATTTCCTTCAAGAAGTTCGGGACATCGATAGTTATCCCCAGATTCGGTATGGATCTGGATTCTGCAAAGTGGACGATTACGATGATTCCTTTCTTCACCGTCATTTTCACTCCGCTGTTCGGTGCGATAGTGGACAAAGTGGGAAAGGCTACCCATTGGATGATCGCAGGTGCCCTGCTTGTGCTGACGGCACACCTTATCATCGCATTTGCTCCCGCAGGTGTTCCGTTCTACGGATATCTTGGCATCGCCATACTTGGCGTAGGGTATTCCCTTGTACCGTCGGCAATGTGGCCTTCGGTCCCCAAGATTGTTCCTGAAAAGACACTGGGAACGGCTTATTCCCTCATCTACTGGATCCAGAATATGGGCATGCTGCTTGTGCCTGTGTTCGTTGGCAGCATATTCAAGAAAGCATCGGCAGATCCTTCTGTTTCAGATGCATCGGCGGCGGTCAGTGCAGAATATATATTTATCAGTCTGGCGGTTGTGGCCATTACTGTGGCCGTTTTCCTAAGGCTTTCTTCTGCCAGGAATCCTTCCCTGGAACTTGATCTTCCAAACAAAAAGAAATAACTATTAATCCTTTAAGATATGGCACAATCTAGTTTTTGCCCCAATTGCGGTACACCTGTACCCCCCGGAGTAAAATTCTGCCCCACCTGCGGACAGGCTTTTACAGTAGTTCCCCAGGAACCCCAGGCTCCTCAGTCTCCCCAGTATGAGCCTCAGCAGCCTGCCCAGCCCCAGTACCAGCAGCCCCAGTACCAGCAACCCCAGTACCAACAGGCTCCTCCTGCGCCGCCCATCAAGAATCTCTGGGCAATAATCACTGGCTCTTCAGTAGGATTCTTCTGCCTGCTTACTTTAATCTTTGGGATTATCTGCATGACATCCATACGTGGATTCATGAACCTTCATTCCCTTATGGGTATATTCCTGTTCTTCTGCGGTGCCGGAATCACCGTGTTCTTCATCGCGCAGCGTCCTTTCAGTGCGAATCTTCCCCAGAAGGACAAGACCTTCTCTCTTGTTTTCGAGATTTGCAATGTTGTTGCATGGCTTTTTGTAATGATTGCTTTCATTGCTATCAGGGCAGCGGATATCATGTTTATTTTTGCGATGCTGTTCTTCTGCGGTGCAGGAGTGTTCGGTTTCCTGACATTCAAGAACGACCTTGTACAGCTTAACAAGCTTACCTGGGGACTCCTTGCAACCCTGCTAACCATCGCCCTGTGGTTCCTGCTTTCAATTTTTGCATTCGCAGGCGGCGCAGGAGCAGATCTCCTTGGCTACATGATGATTGTAACGGCCATGTCACTTGGTGCTGCAGCAGCCGTGTTCCTCCTTCATTACCTGAAAGCTCCCGATACGAAGTTGTTTTAATTATTAACCCTAATATTTATTCATTATGAAAAAGATCTTTTTAGCTCTTGCAGCAGCTGTTTTGCTCATGGCTTGCGGCAGCGACAATTCACCTGTCGGCAAACTCGTAGACCTTCTTGACGAGGGTGTATCTTTCCTTATTACCGGCGGTGAGCCCGGCGATGAATTCGAGGCAAAATTCGACGCTCTTTTTGAGGAAAACGCAGACTATGTTCTCACTTCTTCCGACAAGAAGAAAATCACCGGCAAGTTCAGCGATCTTGCAAACACTGCAATGAAAGCCGCCCTCAAGAGCGGAGAAATCCCCGAGGGTATGGAAGACCTTGTTAAGAACCAGCTCAAGGAAACTATCGGCGAGATGGAGGAAAAGATTGCCGGTGTCGAAAAGTTCGGTGAACTTAAGAAAATCTTTGACTAATCTTTTATGAGTATTTTTTGTAATTTGTGGGCCCTGATTACCGGAGGCGTTCTGGCTTTCCTCGGACTTCTGGGTCTTATTCTTGGTATAGTGATACCTAACAGCGGCTTTGGAATGGGCATCCTGCTTCATGGTTGGGTGCTGTCAGTTATCTGGATTCTGAGTGCTTTAGCTCTTTCACTCTTCTTCATATCTCTTATTCCGAAGAACGGTCCGTCTCAATTAAGAATCCTGACCTGGGTATTCCTAGGCTTTTTCATACTAGCCTGGTTCTTGATTTTCCTGGCATTTGTTACCATTGATGTGTCTCTTGAGACATTCAAGGTACTGTCAGGATTTTCAACGATTTTGTTCCTCGTATCAGGCATTTTAGCAGCCGTTGCATATCGTGGAATGCTTAAGCAGCCGGGTTTCCTTATGGGAGCTGTTATTGCCACTTTGGTGCTTACTTTCTTCTGGTTCCTCATCTTCCCTGTTACTGATTCGTCAAAGAGTTTTGCATTCGTTAAATTTGTGGTTGTTTTAACACCGATTCTATACGCTGCAGCAGGAGTATTTTTTACTCTTCATTATGTAAAAGCTCCGGAGACAAAGTTGTTTTAATTAATTACCTGTCAATCAATAAAAAAGGTGGCCTGCGGGTCTCCTTTTGTCATTCTGGACAACTTCTTCTGTCATTCTGAGCGAAGCGAAGAATCTACAGCTGTGAAGCAAACAGACGTATAATATTCATCTTTATTTTCCGGCCCACCGGGATATGCTCCCAATCCTGGAACTTAATCTCTTCCGATATCTCCAGGTCCTTCATGAAAATCTCTTTGCAGCGGAGCGCCGTCTCTTTGTCGTAAAGATAGGTATTCACCTCATAGTTAATGTTGAGGCTGCGGTTGTCGATGTTGGCCGTACCAACGCTGGACAGGTAATCATCGGCAACAAAAGTCTTTGAATGGATGAATCCGCCGCCCCTTTCATAAATCTTGATTCCGGCCTTCAGGCACTCCTTGTAGTATGATTTGACCGCCGGCCCCATGAAGAAATTCTCCGATTCCGCCGGCACCATCACCCTTACATCCACTCCGCTAAGCGCCGATGTCTTTAAGGCCTCGAGCACGCTCTCCGGGGGAACGAAGTACGGCGTCTGGATCCAGATGTAATCCCTGGCATGCTGGATGGCCCACAGGTAGGCGAATTGCAGCCTGGGCCATGAAGAATCCGGCTCGTCAGGCGTTATCTGCATGGGTTTGTTGATGAGCGTGCCGGGTACCGTAACGTCGCTGCTGCTGTGATACTCCTCCGGGAAGAAATACTCCGGGTTATGGTCCAGTTCCCCGCCGGAGGTCATCCAGGAGTCCAGGAAGATATGCTGGAGCGATGCAACTGCGGGCCCTATAATCCTAAGGTGGGTATCCCTCCACTTTGTAAAATACCTGTCCTTGATATTCATTCCGCCGGTATAGCCGATGCGGCCGTCTATAACGACTATCTTCCTGTGGTTCCGATAGTTAAGGCGGGTGATAATCCTGAGCGGATGGAATCTTGGATTATAGAAACGCACCAGTTCCACGCCGGCCTTTCGCATTTCGTTGTAGAAACTGCGCTTAGTGTCGTAGTTGGCCACATTTTCATGCAGGATGCGCACTTTGATACCCTCGCGGGCCTTGGTCATAAGCGCTTCTTTCACGGCCTGCCCGCTGACATCGTTCCCGAACAGGTAATACTGGAAGTGGATGTATTCCTTTGCCTGGCGGATATCGTTCAGGAGGGCCTCCAGCTTGCGTGGCCCGTAAGTTATAATCTCTACGTCATTGTTGTCGGTAACGCCCGGGAGCATCTTGCCGGCAAGCAGTTTCACAAACGGCCTGTAGCCGTCTTCAACCATCGACTCATCGCCACGGAGGAGTTTGTCTATGCGGTCTCCGCTCCGCTGGGCGAACCAGTCGGCGTAGCGTTTATGCTTCTTCAGGAAGTATTTGCGATGCCTGTAATTGATTCCGAACATCAGATACAGGATCAGTCCCACCACCGGAAGCACGGAAATTGTTATCAGCCACAGAAGCTTGCGGTCTGCGTCGCCGTCATCGGTCAGTATGAGTATAAATGCACCGATGATAATCAGTGCAATCAATATGGGTATGAAGAGACTGAAGCTCATAAGCCCCTGTGTTACAGTTCTTTCCTGAGTCTGGCTTTTGGAATTCCCAGCTGTTCACGGTACTTGGCTATGGTTCTTCTGGCAACCTTGTATCCCTTGCTTTCCATCTCTGATACAAGCTGGTCGTCTGTGAGCGGCTTGTGCTTGTCCTCACCGTCTACGCACTCCTGAAGCACCTTCTTGAGCTCGCGGGTGGATACCTCCTCTCCTTCCTGGTTCTCCAGGCCTTCGGAGAAGAAGTACTTGAGCGGGAAAATTCCGAAGTGTGTCTCTATGTACTTGCTGTTTACAACCCTGGATATGGTGGAGATGTCAAAGCCGGTTTTTTCTGCGATGTCTTTCAGTACCATCGGTTTAAGATTGGACTCGTCTCCTGTCTGGAAGTAGGTCTCCTGGTAGTCTACGATAGCCTGCATTGTGTTCATCAGGGTGTTGTGACGCTGCTTCAGGGCCTCTACGAACCATTTGGCGGAGTCCATCTTCTGCTTGACAAAGGTGGCGGCTTCTTTCTTCTGCCGTTCTGTGGAACCGGCGGCTTCCATGAGAAGCTCTGCGTATTTCTTGTTCACCCGGATTTCCGGGAGGGAGAAGCGCGGCATCGTCAGGTTCAGCTGCCCGTTGTCGTAGGTGAGAACGAAGTCCGGGACAATCTGCTGCGCCTGGTCGTTGTAGGAATCGTCCACCTGTCCGCCGGGCGCCGGGTTCAGCTTCACGATTTTGGCGGTTGCCTTCTTAAGCTGTTCCTCTGACAGCCCCAGGCGGCTCATAATCCTGTGGAAATGGCGGTTGGAGAAGTCCTGGAAGCAGTTTGTCAGAATCTTGGTGGCGTTGACGGTGGACTCGTCCTGCTTAAGGTTTGCAAGTTGCAGCAGCAGGCACTCCCTGAGGTCCCTTGCACCCACGCCAGTGGGCTCGAACTCCTGGATAATCCCGAGCATCTGCAAAACTTCCTCCTCTGTGGTCTCAATGTTTGCGCGGAAGGCCATGTCGTCCACGAGGTTTTCGATGTCGCGGCGCAGATAGCCGTCATCGTCAAGACTGCCGATGATGAAAGCTGCAACCGCGTGCTGGTGCTTGTCCAGGTTCCTGAAGCCAAGCTGTTCCATAAGCGACTGGGTGAAGCTCTGCTTGACGGAGAAGGTATTGTACTGCGGACGCTCGTCCTTGCCGTAATTGTTTACGTGAAGGCGGTAAGAGGGGATGGGATCGTCCTCATTGATTTCGCTCAGGGAAACATCGCGGGTATCTTCCTCGTCGGAGTCGCTCTTTTCTGCCGGGGAATCATCCAGAACGGGATTCTCCTCAAGCTCTTTGCGGATGCGCTGCTCCAGCTCAAGGACAGGAAGCTCGATTATTTTGATTGTCTGGATCTGAAGTGGAGAGAGCTTCTGTTGTTGCTTCAGACCTAATTCCTGTTTGAGCATCTCAGAGTTGCGGTGTTTCTATTCTTATGGTATCGGTTACAAAGGTGTGTACCCTGTCTGCGGCCGGATAGTTGATATTTTCCTTAACGATGAAAGCCGCAGGGAACTGGTTTTTAAGGGAGCGCAGCAGTACCATGGCCTCTGACTTCGTGCGGAAGTCTCCCACGGTCACCTTGAAGAACGGGCTTTGGTAGGTCCTGTATGCCGGAATGCCCAGATAACTCTTTAGGAAGGTGTTCATTGCTGTTTCCGATGCCGCCCTTGCGGTCTGTTTGTTGTCGAAGAAAATCCTTACCCTGTAGCCGGGGATAACTCTGTCCTTGTTGCGGCCGATGAATTTGTTCAGGCCCTCTGTGGTTCTGGGGCTCTGGTTTATGTTGACATCGGCGGCGTTGCCTTTGGAGCGGGAGGGCATCGCATTCAGGATTGAGATGCCCACAAGGGTGGAATCGACGGCATCGGCCATCCTGTAAATGATTGTGTCACGGACCGATGTCTGTTCGCTGATTTCCTGTGCGCACAGGCGGCCTCCGCAGAGAACGGCGGCTGCAAAAAGAGCTATGGCAAGTACGATTCTTTTCATGTCCTATTTCTTCATAAAGCGTTTGACCGGGACACTTTTGAAGGCGAAGGATTTTGATATGCCTTTTACCTTTGCCTTGGCAGATATGTCCGTAGTCATGTTCTCCGATGACAGGCCGGGCAGCGATGCCAGCACGTCCATGATGGATTTTGACGGGTCCAGTTCCAGTATGCAGGAACAATGGTAGGTCTTCGTGCTTTTTGCGGACAATGTTATCGGGTCCATCGTATAGTGTATGAAAGGTTCCCCGTTGTAGTACAGTACGCCGGTAATGTCCTTAAGGGTTACTTTCATGGACGGATTCTCCAATTCCAATGCCAAATTGGCCTGGAGAGAGCGCAAACCGCGCAGGGCAACGGATTCAAGTGACCACGAAGTAGCCCTTATTTCCTTGAGCTTCTTGTAGTTGCATCCGCTTGCCAGGAGCAGCAGCACCAGCGCTGCAAGTATTGCTGTAATCCGTCTGTTTCTCATAGCCGTAGTGGGCTTTGACTTACAAAGATACGAAAATTTTGTATCTTTGCCACCGCTTATAACAGAGCACCTGAAAAAATGGGAAGAAAAAAGCTTTACATAGAGACTTACGGCTGCCAGATGAACGTAAGTGACACGGAGGTTATTTTTGCGATTATGGCCGGTCGCGGCTATGACCGTACGGAAGATATCACCGATGCCGATATTATCCTTGCCAACACCTGCTCCATCAGGGACAACGCGGAGCAGAGGATTCACGGACGCATAGAGCAGTTCGCAAAAGAGAAGAAGCAGCGCCCCGGCGTGATTGTGGGTATTGTGGGCTGTATGGCGGAACGCCTGAAGGAGGCCCTGCTGGATTCCGGGAAAGTGGACATTGTAGCCGGTCCGGATTCTTACCGCAACCTTCCGACTCTTGTAGATGCGGTGCGTCCCGGTCATCCGCAGATAGACGTAATGCTCTCACATGAAGAGACTTACGCCGATATTTCCCCGGTGCGCATGGATAAGAACGGCGTGTCTGCCTTTGTCTCCATCATGCGTGGCTGCAACAATGTCTGCTCTTACTGCGTGGTGCCTTATACACGCGGAGCTGAGCGCAGCCGCGACCCGCGCACGATTGTCCGCGAGGTATGTGAGCTGCATGCCGCAGGTTATAAAGAGGTCACCCTGCTTGGCCAGAATGTGGATTCTTATTTTTGGAAGTCCAAGGAAGGTACGGTAGATTTTGCCGACCTCCTTGCCATGGTTGCCGATGTCAGCCCGGAGCTTCGCGTTCGCTTTTCCACATCGCATCCCAAGGATATCAGTGACAAACTTATAGAGACGATGGCTTCAAGGTCCAATATCTGCCGGTGCATACATCTTCCTGTCCAGTCCGGAAGCGACCGTATGCTGGAGAAAATGCGCCGCCGCTATAGCCGTGAGTGGTATCTTGGCCGCGTTGCCAAGATTCGCAAGGAGATGCCGGACTGCGCCATTACAACGGATATTATCGCAGGCTTCTGCTCAGAGACAGAGGAAGATCACAGGGATACTCTTAGCATAATGGAAGAGGTTGGCTACGATTACGCCTATATGTTCCAGTATTCCGAGCGTCCCGGCACTCTTGCCGCAAGGAATTATCCGGATGATGTTCCCCCGGAGGTCAAGACCCGCCGCCTTAATGAGATTATTGAGCTTCAGAACCGCCTTGGCCTGGAGAGCAACAAGCGCGACGTTGGCAAAACTTTCACTGTCCTTGTAGAGGGGCCGTCCAAGCGCAATGCGGACGAGCTTTGCGGGCGTGCATCAAACAACAAGATGTGTGTTTTCCCGGACAAGGTTCACAAAGCCGGAGACTACGTTAACGTAGAGGTTTTGTCATGTACTTCCGCCACCCTGATCTGTAAACTGACAAGGTAGTCCGTATATTTTCTGTATATACAATCAGTCCTTTCAAAACCCATGGACCCTTATTTTACGGGTTTTGAAAGGACTGATTATATTTAAAAAGAATGTATATTCTAAAACCGGTTGTAACCAGTTGTTAATCAGAGTTTTTCACCGAAGGCGAGGTCTCCGGCGTCTCCAAGGCCGGGAACAATGTAGGAGTGGCTTGTAAGCTCCTCGTCAATAGCTGCCGTCCAGAGGGTAATCTCGTCAGAAAGCAAATGCTTCTTAAGGTAATCCACTGCAAAAGCACTTGCGATAGGGCATACAAGGTGGGTATGCTTGGGTTTGCCATCCTCGCTCAACTTGTTGTAAGCGACTTCGATTGATGCACCCGTAGCCAGCATCGTATCTGCCAGAATCAGAATCTTTCCGCCAAGAAGGGGAGATGTAGCGTATTCAATCTGGATATGGAAATCGTCCCCTTTGTCGTACTTCCTGTATGCGGCAATGAAGGCGTTCTCTGCATCGTCAAAGACATCCAGGATGCCTTTGTGCAGCGGCAGGCCGGCACGCAGGATGGTAGAAGCCACAACCTTGTCGTCAAGAGTTGGAACACTCGCTATTCCAAGAGGGGTCTCCACCTCTTTTACACTGTAATTGAGAGTTTTGCTGATCTCGTATCCGAAGATGCAGCCGATTCGCTCCAGGTTTGTGCGGAAGCGGAGGCGGTCTTTCTGGATAATTCTGTCACGGAGTTGTGCAACGTAGTTGTTGAGGGTAGAGTTGGTCTCTCCAAGATTGATGACTTTCATTTTCGGGTCGTTTTTGTTCCGAAAAACAAAATTATCAAAAAATTTCATAGAATCAAATTTTTTATTATTGTTTCCAAAGCGGACGGTATATGAAATCCAGTATGTAATAAGAGTATCCGTAGCTGTCAACGGCGGTATCGTAGTTATAGTGATACATCGTATTGTTGAAGGGCGATTTGCTCACGCTTGTCAGCGCGGAATAGTCCAGCAGCAAGTGCGGATTCTCGTTCCAGGACAGGAATGTTGCCATGGAATTATACTTCCCGTAATACTGTTCTATCGAACCGATGTTTATGATATAAGCTTTGTCGCCGATTCTTATCATCCCGGGCCATGAGACCTCTTCGAAGACGGTCAAAAGGCCGCTCTGGTCCGGAGCCTCTATCCGGTTGCGGGAACTGTCCACCTCGTCTATATAGTTCCAAAGGCCGCCTCCAAGGTCGTAGAACGAACCGTTGAAGAAACTGCATTTCACTGCGTTTTTGTCCGCCTTAAGGGCCGTGCGCAGACTTGCCAGGGCAGGTGAAATATCGGCTCCTGCGATGTCTGTACTGACCTCCGGAGCGTAAGGCGTCAGGTCCAGTACGGCAACCGGGACAGTATGCAGGTAAACCTCCAGATAGCCGGAAGGAACGCTTACACTTTGGTTGCAGCGGAAGTTCCTGCAAACTGCGTTAAGAACGTGCCTGCCTGCCGTGAGAGACGTTATGCCGGACGACTTCCCGCTTACAGTAAGGCTGCCGTCGTTTCCCGGAGTGAAGTCCATGTCTCCTGTTCCTTCTATGGAAATGTAGGAGGCGCCGGCACCCGGGGTGAAACTTACACCCGGGACGGTCACGCTGTCTCCCTTCCTGACCGCCGTGCTCCAGGAATGGGTAGTATTGAGGCCTGTAAGTACGTGATTTTCAATTGTTCCCAGTTTTACGTCACTGCTGTTGTAGCCTAACGGCGTCTTAAGGAATACGTCACAAAGTGCTGCTGTAACGTCCGGGGCTGCCTTGGCGGAAACCTGTACGGCATCGGCATAGGTGTTGCCCAGGCAGCTGACGACAGAACGGCCTCCGGAGCTCAGGAGCGCAACATAAACCTGTGTGCCGTTGTTGCCAAGGAAGGACGATGCCGGCCCGTCGGGGAAGCTGACCTGCGGCGCCAGCAACGCGTTGTAAAGGGTAGGGGAGAACTTGTCCCCGTAACCCTGGGCGTCGCTGGACGCCACGGTCATGGTGCCGCCATCAGCAGAAATGTAGTACGGGGAAAGCGTCACCGCGGTACCGTCGGGAGATAAATTGCAAATGTTGGTTCCTGCCCGCAGCCTTGGAGCCTTGATTGAAACAGGGATGCTTCCGGAGCAGATTTCGGTACCCTGGCTGCTTTTTCCTGTGTACTCCACAAACACGTCTCCGGCCTTCTTGGCCTTAACTATGCAGCTGTTGTTTCCTGCAGAGCTTGCGTCAATATCTATATAACTGCTGTATTGGCTTGGAACAGAAAAACTTACGCTGCTTACGCTGCCGGTCATGGATGTGGTTTTAAGCAGTCCCTGCTGGGCTATATAAGCCGGCTCGCGCTCCCACTCCACAACAACGGTTCCGTCGGCGCGGGCCTGGACCGTAACCGTAGCCTGATGCTCTCCGTCATGAGTCTCAACCGTAACGGGTATGGCTGTGCCGGAGGCAAGCTCCGAGGATGGGGTGAACATCAGGACTCCGGTTTTTTCCTTCCTTCCGCTGTAGTAAACGGCGGCAGCATCGGCATCGGCGGTCTCAGAGAAAAACACATTTTGCGAAGACGGCTTTATGTATACGTATCTTTTTGTAAATGAAGTGTTTATGCCAAGAGCTGCCAGCCTTTGCCTGCATGCGTCGGAGATTCGCCAACCGGGAGAAGAATCATAGTCGGACTCGGTGTTATCCGCGCTTCTTACCGTATAATTTGGAATCAGGAAAAAACTTCCGGTACTGCCCGCCTGTGTAAAAGTGGTGTCGGAAAAGCGCAGCGATGTCCCGGCCGCCTTCCTTACCGGACTGCCCAGCCGCAGCACCCTGTTGTCCGGTACGTTTAGCTCCGCCTTCCAGTCCTTGATGGCAAATCCGTTTGCAGTGGCAGTAAGAATCACATTGTAGAACGTGTTCCTTTTGATGTCAAAGTTGGATGTGGTGTTGTCCCCGAGGCAGAACCTGAATGTAATGGTTCCGGTGTCGCCCCAGTCAGTATATGCCGGACTGGACACTGTTACTGCCGATTTTTCCACGGCGATGGCCGTTATCTCCCCACATTTTTCCCGCACCTTCGCCGGTGTTTTGCTGTCCGATTCCGTATTCCCCGGCAGCAGGTTTCCGAACATGTTTTCCGGGACAAAGAAAACGAATGGCTCTGCCGGCGGGATTCCTCCCACTGCCGTTCTGGTTTCCATCGGCAACAGGGCGAAGCGGTCGGAAACGTTGCTTCCGCCGCCGGAAGCGAAGGGTTTGAAAACCCTGCTTCCCATCGCAGCGCCGCAACTTTGCGTGCCGCCCTGCCCGAGGCCGACTCTCACTTTGTCTATAGCATCGGCATCAAAAGACACCGACACTTTGGCCCAAAGTGACTTTACGGGAATGGTTACCTTGCCGTCCGAAAGACCGTCCTGAAGGTCCAGGCCTGCCGGAGTCATTGACAGAATCTGTCCCGCCCTGTCCGGCCCGAACTCCCTGAGGGTCGCGGTCATGTCATATGCTCCGACTCCGTTTTTCTCTGTGTTTTCTATTTCTATATACTGCATGTTTTCTTCTTTGTCCGGAAAGGCAATTTTCCCCGCTATGTAACCGGTAACAAGGTAGCAGCTGTACTGTCTTTCCTTGTTCAGCCGGACAGGTTTCGTGAAGCCGGAAAATTCACCGTCGGCCCGGTCCTGATGCACCAGGACGCCGTTATCGTCATAGATAGCCAAGGCGGCCCCTATTATTTTGTCCTCCAGGACGTCCACAGTGTTCCGCACCTTGGTCCATATAGTGTTTTCCACGGCAAGGCCGGAAGAGAACAGAAGCTCAACCTCTCCGTCACCGGCAGGCCTGTCGTCCGGAATAACCTTGTTTTCTTTCATGCAGGCAAGTGTTGCCAGTGAGGCTGCAATCATGCCTGCGGCCATTTTCAAATACCTTTTTCCCATCACTCATTTATATTAAGATTAGTCGTTTTCCTGTGCTTGTAATGACTTCGCCCGAGTTTTATAAGATTGTCCTCTGCGAAGCTGTAAAACTCACTTTCTCCAATTATCACATGGTCCAGCAGCTGCACTTTGACTGTTTGCAGGGCGCTTTTCAGAGTTGTTGTAAAGACGATGTCCGCTTCGCTTGGCACCGGACTCCCGTCCGGATGATTATGGACGACAATCAGTTTGCAGGCCTTTCGCATTACGGTTTTTGTGATTATCATCTGCTCGTCCACCCCGGTGCTTTGGGGCGTGCCGCTGGTCAGTTTTTCCGAGCCGATGATTCTAAGGTTCCTGGACAGGTAAATAAGCCAGCATTCTTCGTGGTCCAGGGCGGCCAGGGTGGGTTCCATGCACAGATAGACATCCCTTGCCTCTTTTATTGTGGTAGGGTTTCTTTCCGGCTCCTGGGCCATTAACCTGCGGGCCAGTTCAAAGGCGGCAAGAAGCGCCGCCGCTTTGTCCATGCCTATACCGCTGACCTCGCAGAGTTGATGTGCGGATAATTTTGCAACGGCGGCCAACCGGTTGCCGTTTGCTGCCAGAAGACACCTGGCTACATCAAGGACGTTCCGTTTTCCCGTCCCAGTTCTTAATAATATGGCAATCAGGTCCGAGTTGCTCAAGGCGTCAACTCCCCGTGCCAACAGTTTTTCCCGCGGTCTTTCGTCCGGGCTGAGCATACTTAGTTTCATAAGATTCAAAATTTTCTGCCGTCAAAAGTAGGAAACGGCAAAATAAAAAATGGCCAAACTTGTCATTTGGCCATTTTAATTTGTTAAATCTTATGAAAATTTTTACGAATTTTAATATTCGTCAAAAAAAGCCATAGTTTTTATTGGATGAAAGCGACGATTTCTCCCTTCTCTACATGGTCTCCCTGCTTGCCGGTGACTGCGATTACGCGGCCGTCTGTGGCGGGAACAATCTCCTCCATTCCGTAGTAGGTCTGGACAAAGCCCAGCGGTTTGCCGGCCTCTGCTTTTGAACCGGCAACGGGAGCCTTGGAGTCGTCAATAACATCCACCTGCCACAGAAGCTGTCCCTTGACGGGAGCCTGTACCGGAATTGCACCAGGATGCTTTGCAACAAAACCGTCGATGTCAAATTTTGGCATTTCAACCACAGGGCGTACAACGTTGATGGGTGCGCCTGCCTTGGCCTTGAAGTCCTCAAGCTCCTTGTTGAAGCGCTCCTTGGCTATGCCGCTCTTGTAGTCGCGGTACTGTCGCTCGTGCATGGCGAACTCGAAGAGTTCTTCCTGGTCCTGGCCCTCGTCCCAGCCTTCTTCTTTCATCATCTGCCGGAAGTGAGGAAGCTCGTCCGGATAGTTGTCCTGAGGGTTGCCGGTGCTGAATTCCAGGCCCTTGCTCTTTGCCAGTTCCACGATTTCAGGAGCAAGTTTGCCGGGCAGCTGGCCCATGTTGCCAAGAATCATTCCCCATGTGTCTTTGTCGATTGTGCTCCAGCGCGGCTTGTCGCTGAGCATGTTGAACAGGTTCATCAGGGCGGTATTCTTTACATACTGGCTGAACGGGGTGACGAGCGGCGGGTAGCCTAGCCTGGGCCATACATACTCTACCTCTTCAAAGAGTTTGACCATCAGGGTGTCAAGAGACATCTCCGGGCGGCCGTGAGCCCTCTGGGTAGCGTTGATTGCGCCCTGGAAGCCCTTGAGGTCAGCCATCATGGAGCCCATCATACCGCCGGGAAGTCCGCAGCCTACCAGCAGCGAGGTCATCTTCGCATTGGAAGGATTGATCCAGTATCCAAGGAAATCGTCTATGAACTTCTGGGTAAGACGGCGTACCTCCATGTATGCGTCCATGTTAAGGTCCTTTACAAGGAAACCGTCGGACTTGAGCATTTCGCGGATGGTGATTACATCCGGGTGAACCTTACCCCAGGAAAGCGGCTCAACGGCTACGTCAAGATAGTCTGCGCCGGCTCGGGCAACCTCCAGCATGGATGCAACGGAGAAGCCGGGACCGGTGTGGCCGTGATACTGAACCTTGATATGCGGATACTTCTTCTTGATGTCGCGTACAAGTTCTCCAAGGATGTTGGGGCGTCCGATTCCGGCCATATCCTTGAGGCAAATCTCGTCGCAGCCGTATTCAATAACCTTGTCCACGATGCCCATATAGTATTCTACCGTATGGACGGGGGAGTGGGTGATGGAAAGTGCCACCTGCGAAATCATTCCGCCTTTCTTTGCGCCGATTACGGAGCCTTTCAGGTTGCGGTGGTCGTTGAGTCCGCAGAATGAACGAGCGATGTCGGTGCCCTGTTTTTTCTTGACTTTGAACATCAGCTCCCTGACGTCGTTCGGAACCGGATTCATGCGAAGGGCGTTGAGGCCCCTTTCAAGCATGTGGGTCTGGATGCCGGCCTTGTGGAAAGGAGCGGTCCAGCGGCGTACAGCTACGTTCGGGTTCTCTCCAAAGAGGAGGTTTACCTGCTCGAATGCTCCGCCGTTTGTCTCTACTCTGTCAAAGCAGCCCATGTCGATGATAGCGGGGGCCACTTCTTCCAGCTGGTCCACGCGGGGCACATATTTGCCCGAAGACTGCCACATGTCCCTGTACACCAGGGAGAATTTTATTTCTTTTGCCATATTCTACAAGTAATTTCGTCAGAAGCTGCGCTGAAGCCGCTTCCATCCTGCAAATATAAAAATAAAAATTGATATGCCAATCGCGATTGCGGGCATGCTACCCTTGATTATCAGCCAATTACGCAATCCAACTTAGCAAATTTTACCAAGTTGAATTGCGTAACTCATTGATACTCAATGCTGGCACCGGCCGAAGCCAAATTGTTCAACCGCTGCCGGCCGAAGCCAAATTATTCAACCGGCACCGGCTTAAAGCATCGGCTTTTGCACACAAATATGATCATTTTGAGGCGTAAGCACAACGGTTTGAGCATAACTACAAGTTGAAGTTAGGAAGACGAAAATGGCAGATAATAATTTAGATTTTATTTGTGTTGCAATACTTCGGTAAAAATTTACCGCGCTAAAAGTTAAACATTTGAAGCCGGCTATCCGGTTTCACTATATAAAAGTTCATTGAAATACTGTCAATAACTGTCGCTTGAGCAAGCTGTGAAAGGACTAGAAAAGGCTCTAAAAAAAGTCTAAAATATTGATAATTAGATAATAAAAGTATTGCATAAGTCGCTGATTATTAGTAACTTAGAGTATTCGACCACTTTAAGTTATGAGATCCTCAAACCTACTTATGCAATACCAATCCGAGTGCCTCGAGGCCCTCAAATCAGCAGCAAAGGTAAGCAAACCTTTTGAGAAAGTCCTTATGGATACGCTAAAACTCTTCATGGCAATCCCAGGCAAGGTCAATTTCCTTCAGATGGGTCGGTATGGTGAGTTCTCCGAACAGACCTACCGTAACAACTTCGAGAACGAGGCTTTCGACTGGTTTGCCTTTAACGAGCATCTCATCAGAAAGGTTCTCAATGGAAAGTTTCTGGCCATTGCCGTCGATCCTAGTTTCCTTCCCAAGTCCGGAAAGAAGACGCCTTGGATAGGACGTTTCTGGTCCGGAGTTGCAGGCGAGATGAAACGCGGTCAGGAGATCTTCGGAGTAGGTATCATTGACGTGGGAAACCACGATTGTATGACGCTGAGTGCTCCGCAAACTCCTGACGCCAAGTCTCTTGAGGAGATGGACTACAACCTCGTCGAATGGTACTGTCAGAACCTGATTATCCTAAAGGAAAAACTCCAGAAGATATCACGCCTGATAGTTGCCGACGCATTCTTCTCAAAAGAGACGTTCGTCAACCCTCTGCTCAAGGAAGGCTTCCACGTGATAAGCAGGTTCCGCAACGATGCGGTTCTGTTCTATCCGACCCTTCAGAAGCCAACCGGAAAGAGAGGTCATCCGAAGTGGTACGATGGAAAGGTTGACTTTGCTAATCTTGCTCTCTCCAGATGTGAGGAGATTGAAGTGGACAAAGGCCGTCTAATCGGTCTGAAGGCTTATTCCAAGTCACTCAAACGCTCCATCAAGGTTGTCGTATGGTATCCTAATGAAGAGGATACGACAAAGTGGCAAATTTACTTCAGCACTGATGACTCAATGAGTACCAAGGATGTAATTGACTGCTATAGAACTCGTTTCCAGCTGGAGTTCTGTTTCAGAGATGCGAAGCACTATGCCGGTCTTAACGACTGCCAGTCAACCGACCTCAGAAAACTCGAGTTCCATAGGAACGCATCATTCGCTAGCATCAATATCGCCAAGGTCGCCTGCAAGGAACTGGGAATACCGTTCTCAATATCATCCTGCAAGTCGATTATCCATAACGCTTATATGCTCAATCGATTTATTTGCGTGTTCGGTCTGCAACCGGACTCACAAGTTATTGACAAACTTTTCAAAGAACTGGTTTTATTTACTGCCAGGGCCGCTTAGGACCTAGAAAATTTAACGAACTATTGATTATAACAAACAAATAAATAAATAGAATTATGAGAGAAAAAATAATGGAAATCCTCTCTGGGCTGAGGCCCGAGTGTGATTTCGAGAATAGTGAGAATTTTATTGAGGAATGATTGCTCGATTCAATGGATATCGTGGCCTTGGTAGACTCTGTAGAAGAGGAGTATGGAATCACCATCCCTGGTACAGCCATCTCTGCAAAGAACTTCAGTAATCTTGACTCCATTGTTGAACTGATTGAAAAATATAAGTAAACACTTATGATTACAAAGTTCAAGAACAAGACCATTAGCAGTGTGCTTACTGTATTCCCGCAGCAAGAGATTGATTTCATGGATGAGATGAATAACTATGGTTATTCGGAACTCAAAATGAACAAGCTGAAGAAGCTGATGGGTTACAATACCCGCCGTTGTGGTAAGAAAGGTGAAGGTGTTTCAGACTATGCTATTTATGGTATCCAGCATTTGATAGATCAGAATGTTATTAAGGCAGATGAGGTAGGGGCAATTATTGTCACTTCGACTTCTCCTGATTATTTCATTCCACCTACCAGCAATATCATCCAAGGTCATTTTGGTATAAGCCATGATTGTGTCTGTATTGACGTGTCTCAGGGTTGCTGTGGCTATTCTGTCGGTTTGACTTATTCATTCATGACACTGGAGCATCTGTCTTCCGGCAAGAAGGTCCTTCTTGTTTGCGGTGATATGATGTCTCAGAAGATAGGAACCCGTGATAGAGCAAGCCGTCCTATTATTGGTGATGCAGTAACCATCTCCGTGGTTGAAAATTGCGAGAACGGCAAAGAAGTATATTGCTGTTTGAAGAATGAGGGTGAGAATGGTATGGCCATCAATATTCCTGCAGGCGGCAACAAGTTGCCTTGTTCTGCTGAAACATCTGTTGAGGTAGAGGATGAAGCCGGTAACTGGCGTAGTCAGGAGCAATTCTTCATGGAGGGTGACTTGGTTTTCAACTTTGTCATCAATGACACTCCTGTTCTGATTGATGAGCTGCTTGCCTTTGCAAATGTTAAGAAAGAGGAGATTGATTACTTCGTATGTCATCAGCCCAATGCATTTATGTTGAAAAAACTGGCGGAAAAAGTTGAGGTTAGTCAGGAAAAGATGCCCAAT
>OMVB01000051.1 GCA_900314395.1 uncultured Prevotellaceae bacterium
ATGTCGCTCGGGTGCAAATAAATTGTTCCGTTGGGTACAAAGGTAGAAATTTTTTGGTAAACTTTTTTCAGGGCGATACGGAACGCAGAAGATTGTCGTAGACTTTTCTTATATTTGTAAGGTTTAAATATACTGAAGGAATGATTAGAAAATATTTTGTTGTTTTGGTGCTGGGGTTTATCTGTTCTTTCTGCGTTGCAAGTGCGCAGGAGGGGGAGTATAAGCCGTCAAGGCGGCCGGCGGAGGGGGAACGGCTTTTCACCAGCCAGGCTATAGAAGCGGAGACGGCCCGGGTGGCGGCTCTTCTTACGAATCCCAAGCTTAAGTGGATGTTTACCAATTGTTTCCCTAATACGCTGGATACTACGGTGCATTACAGGGAGGATGAGGACGGCACGCCGGCTACTTTTGTTTATACCGGCGATATCCATGCGATGTGGCTTCGCGATTCGGGGGCCCAGGTCTGGCCCTATGTGGCCTTTGCGGGCGGGGATGAGAAGCTGCGGAAGATGATTGCGGGGGTTATCAACACCCAGTTCCGGCTCATTTGCATCGACCCTTATGCCAACGCTTTCAATGACGGCCCTACGGGAGACGGTGCCACCGATGACACCGGTGCCCCGCGCAATCCCAACGTCTTTGAGCGCAAGTGGGAGATTGATTCCCATTGCTATCCGGTGCGGCTTGCCTATCAGTATTGGAAGGTTACCGGGGATACATCGGTGTTCGGGCCCCAGTGGATAAAGACGATAGAGACGATTCTTGAAACTTTCATCGTGCAGCAGCGAAAGTACGGCGACGGGCCGTATTACTTCCTGCGGGTGACGGACCGTCAGCTGGATACCAAGGACCGCGTGGGACTTGGCAACCCGGTAAAGCCGGTTGGGCTGATTGCGTCGGCGTTCCGTCCGTCGGACGATGCCACTCAGTTCGAGTTTCTTGTGCCGTCCAACTTCTTTGCTGTGAGCATTTTACGCAAGGCTGCGGAGATTCTGTCGGCTGTGAATGACCGGCCGGATCTTGCCGCGCGATGCCGTGCCCTGGCCGATGAAGTGTCGGCAGCCCTGAAGGCCCATGCAATATATGACCATCCGGTTTACGGGCCTATTTACGCCTTCGAGGTGGACGGCTTCGGCAACAAGTATATTATGGACGATGCCAATGTGCCCAGTCTGCTGTCGCTGGCTTATTTGGATCCGGAGATGGCATCGGACCCGGTGTACAGGAACACCCGGAACTTTGTCTGGAGCACCGACAATCCTTACTTCTGGCGCGGAGCGGCAGGGGAGGGCATCGGCGGCCCGCACATCGGCAAGCAGGCAATCTGGCCCATGAGTATTATGATGAAGGCTTTTACTTCCGACGATGATGAAGAGATTCGCGCCTGCATGCGCCAAATGCTTGATACTGACGCGGATATGGGATTTGTCCACGAGTCTTTCCATAAGGATAACGCTTCCGATTTCACCAGGGAGTGGTTCGCCTGGCAGAATACTCTCTTCGGCGAGCTCGTAGTTAAACTCGTAAACGACGGTCGCCTCAATTTACTAAATAGTCTGTAAGACATGTCATTCTTTGAATTCTAACAGAATTTCATTAAATTTGCCGAACACGCGAAAACAATCAATAAACTATAACAAAGTATGAAAAAATTTCTCCTAATGCTCCTTCCTCTGGCCGCACTGGTCGCAGGATGCCGCTACGACGATTCCGAAGTTTGGGAAGAGCTCAACAATCATGAGCAGAGAATTCTTGCTCTTGAGAAAGCTATCAACACAGACCTTGCAAGCGTTCAGGGTATTGTTACCGAGCTTCAGAACAAGGTTTATGTAGGATCCGTTACCCCTACCGCTAACGGATTTACTCTTAATTTCACCGACGGTAAGAGCTTCACTGTTACCAACGGTACTAACGGAAATACCCCCAACATCGGCGTAAAACAGGATACCGACGGCAACTATTATTGGACGCTGAACGGTGAATGGCTTACCGATGCAGGCGGAAACAAGATCCGTACAACAGGAGACAAGGGAGAAACCGGTGCCGCCGGTGTCACCCCTCAGGTCAAGATCGAAAACAACAAATGGTATGTTTCCATCGACGGTGGAACAACCTGGACCGAGGCCGGCAATGCTACCGTAGTAGGCGACTCCCTCTTCAAGAAGGTAGAGCTTTCTGCAGACGGCAAGACCGTTATCTTTACATTCCAGGATGACAGCACCATTGAGATTCCCATCGTTCCCACGATTCAGAAGCTCCAGCTTGTATTCGATGAGACCAAGATCAGCAGCATCCTCTCCGGAGAGACTGCAACCGTAGACTACACCATCGTCATTCCTGAGGGAGAGACCGTAGAGTTCGACACCTTCGAGAACAATGGTTACACCGTAAAGGTTACCGCTACCGATGCTACTTCCGGCAGCATCGCCGTAACCGCCCCGAATCCCGCAGTTAAGGGCAAAGTTCTCTTCATCCTTACCGGAGACAAGGGAAGTTCATTCGTAAAGACCGTTACTATCAACGGAGAGCCCACTCTCTCAGCAGACAAGACAGAATACAGCACAGACTGGAAGGCCGGTGAACTCACCGTTACCATGAAAGCCAATGTTGCTTATACCTCAGAAATCGAGGCTGGAAAGACCTGGATTACCGCAGGTGCCGCTGCCAACAAGTTCAACCTTGAGGCCAACACCGGAGAGGACAACCGTACCGCCAAGATAACCTTCAAGGCAGACGGCGTTGCAGACGTGGTTGTTACCGTTACCCAGACCGGCAAAGAGGCTATCGTCCTTACCGCCGCAGAGGAAGACGTTACTTATTCTGCCGATGAACTTTCAGTTGTTATCAACACCAACGCAGTTGTTACAGCTGCTCCCGATGTAGACTGGATCACCATCGACGAGGCTACAAAGGCTCTTGAGAAGAAGACCTTCACCTTCAAGCTTGCTCCCAATACCGGTGCTGCACGCGAAGGCCATATCGTATTCACCGCAGGCGAGGCAAAGCAGACCGTTACCGTTAAGCAGGCTGCCGCTCCCGCATACGTGCTCGCTACCAAGGTAGAGGCCGGCAAGTATCTGATTGTTGCCAAGACTGACGATGCTTTCATCGCTGCTTCTCCTCTTGAGGCAAGCAAAACTTACGGCTACCTTAACGGTGCCAATGTAACTGTTGCAGAGAAGGCTGTTGAAAACCGTCTCGCTGCTGCAGAGTTCACTATCGCCGCTACTGAGGGTGGATATACAATCTGCGGCCCTGACGGCAGGTTCGTTTATCAGTCCGGTAGTTATAACAGCTTCAATGTTGCCGAGGAGCCCACTGAGGGCCAGGTTTGGTCAATTGAAATTGATGCAGACGGCCTTGCAACCATCACCAATAACAGTGTAAACAAGTACTGGCAGTATTCTACCGGTTACAAGAGCTATGGTTCTTATGCTTCTGCCCAGACCGGTGGCGTTAATCCTTCTCTCTACAAGCTCCTGAACGGAGATGCTCAGAGTCTCGGTACTGTAAACTTTGACAAGGCCAGCGTCTCCGTAAAGGTTGGTGAGACCTTTACAAATGCGGCTACCACCAATTCCGATGCTACCGTAGTTTACGAGTCTTCAGATGAAAAGATTGCGACGGTAGACTCCAAGGGTGTTATCACCGGCGTTGCCGCAGGTGAGGCTACCATTACAGCGTCCGTTAAAGCTACCGAAAAGTTCTCCGCTGCTTCCGCCACCTGCAAGGTTGTGGTTAGCGTAGGATATGACTTTGAGAATATTGCAGCGCTGAATGCACTTGTTACTTCTACTACAGAGGCAGAGCACAAGGGCTACCTGAAAGATGTTGTCGTAACATTCGTTCCTGATAGCAAGAATGCCTTCATTAAAGACGCATCAGGTTCCACCCTTGTTTATGTAACTAATCATGGCTTCAAACAGGGCCAGACCTTTACTGGAGAAGTTACAGTCAAAGCTAAACTTTTCAGTAACCTTGTAGAGATTACAGCTATCGATGCCACATTTACCGGAGAAGAGAAGGAAGTTGCTCCTGAGAATGTAACCCTTGCTCAGCTTGTGGGTAATTATACCAAGTGGCAGAGCGCTTATGTCAAGTCTGCAAATCTGACTGTGGTTTCTGTAAGTGGTAAAAACATTAATGTAAAGGACGGCGATAATACGTATATCGTTTATCAGAATGCCGGTACTGTTACTGCAAAGGCTGGTGATGTAATAACCGCAACCGGAACTATTACAAAGTTTAATACAACAGAAGAGCTCAAGGTTTGGAAAGCAGATGACATAGAGATTACTTCAGGCAGCACAACTCCTGCCATTGAGGCTACCGACATTACAGGCGTAGCAGCTGCCGGTGTTACTGATGCTACCAAGACCATTACTATCAGCAATGCCGATGGTTGGACAGCTTCCGTAACCCCTGACGGCACCGTTGTAACCGCTGCATCCATTGCAGACGCAGTTATTACTTACACCGTTGCTGCCAATACTGGCGCTGCCCGTGACGGCAAAATCACCGTTAAGCTCTCCAAGTCCGGCGAAACCGACATCACCAAGGACATCAAGGTAAGCCAGCTTGCCGGTTCTACAGGTGGTGGAAGTGTTCCCAATCCGGAAACAATTACTTTCTCAGAACTCGGTTTGACCAATGCAGTTCAGTATTTGGATCCATTCAATGGCGGTCACTTCACTGTTACATTTGCCGGCGGTGCAAATGACGGAAAGTATTATACTACTGGAACAGGTATAAGAATTTATGGAGGCGGTAATTTTACAGTAGCTTCCACAACAAATAAGATTGCTAAAATAGAATTAACTTGGTCTGGTTCAGCCAATGCTCCTACAGGTGATGTTGCAACTCCTACCGGTTATGACACTGCAACATCTACTTGGACGGGCTCTGCAAGCAGCATCGTGTTTGCCCGTCCTAGCGGCAGTGGACATTGGAGGCTCCAGGCTGTGAAAGTTACCTATGGAGAATAAGCTTTTTTTTGATAACTGATTGATATCAATCCTTTATGCAAAAGCCTGGTACGGAATCCGCACCAGGCTTTTTGCTAAATGTCAGTCATTCAGATGTTTGCAAAAAACGCTTATTTATTAATGGATTCTGACAGGAGTTTTTCCAGGTCGTCTCGTTTCATTTTGCCGTCAAGGCAGATGAAGGACGCTCCGCCGGACTCGACGGCAAACATCACAAAGCTTTCTACGATAACATCGTCGCCGGAGGTGTACATCTTCATCTTCTCCTTACCTTCCTTGGCTTCCATCAGCAGTTCGTACTTGCCGGAGGAGACAAAGCGGTCGACATCGGCCTTGAGTGCATTTTGGGTCTTATCGTCCTTGACGTTCAGGATATAAAGTCCGGAAAGGGTCTGGATGATAGGCGTCAGATTCACGTGACGGTTCTCCATTTCAAGGTCCGGGAGGTTGCCGATCATCCGGAACATCGCGGAAGAAATGTAAACGGCGCTGACATCATCGGCATCGGAATACTTAAGATAAAGAGACCTGCCACTCTGGGCGGAAGCTGAAATAAAGCTTAGCAGTAAGACAGCGAATATAATAATGCGTTTCATCGTTCGTTGATTTTGTTAATATTGTCCGATATCGTCTGGAATACTTGTTCCAGCTGCGCGTAGGCAAGGTAAGGGTCGTCGAAGGTATCCTTTAACTCAGGCTCTCCAAGCCTACGGGGAAGGGCCAGCAGGGCGGCGATGGCTGCTGCGGCGGCAATGGCGGTGTAGGGGAGCCATCTTTTCCGGGGCTGGCTTTCCCTGGCGATGCTTGCTGCGGCCAGGCGTGCTTTTATCCGCTCCTCCAGGCCGGCCGGCACTTTGATGTTCTCCCGCAGGGCGGCTTCTTCAAGCTGCTCGGCTTCCATCTTTTCTATGTCTTCCAGGCGTTTCATGCTTTTTTAAGTTTTGCCCGTGCCTGCGAAAGCAGTACACGAAGGGTTAAGTAATTAATTCCTGTCCGCTCGGTTATCTCTTCGTAGGATAAGCCTTCTACAGTGCGGAGCAACAAGACTTGCCGATGCCTTTCCGGGAGAGCCTTGACGGCTTCCAGGATGTTGCTGAGCCGTTTTTTGGCGTCCAGGGCTTCGTCGCCGGGACGGACCGGTTCCGGCTCCGGAAGCTGCTCGGGGAACGACAGGTGCTGCGCTTTGCGGATGCGGTCTATGCAAAGGTTTTTGAGCATCCTTATGCAGTATGCCTTGGGGAGGGCTATGCCGTCCAGGGCGTCGCGCGATTCCCAGAGTTTCAGGAATACTTCCTGTACGGCATCCTCTGCCTCTGCTTCAGATTCCAGCATGTAATATGCTATCTTATACAGGGTGCCGGACAGCGATAGATAATCCGTATGAAACTGCTGCTCAGACATTTATCATTTGGGTAAGGTCGTCCATGGAAATCGATCCCATCAGGCACACCACGGTGCATTCGTCAGGGATGTAGACGATGACGTCGTTAACCACGTTGGTTCCCTCTTTGCTCGTGCCAAAAACCTGCACCTTTTCTCCGTCCTCAGAGGCCTCCAGCAGGATTTCCGCTTTTTCCAGAATGGACTCCAGTTTGCTCTTGATGACTTTTTTGTCCTCGTCGGAGCAGTCTTCGAATGTCAGTACGGTAAGATCGTCGATGTCTTTGATTGCCTCCAGGGCTTTCTTGGTGTCATCGTCCTCTGCCTCTCCGGAGAGCCCGGCAATGCCTTTAATCAGGGTTGCGGCGCTGCCCAGTTCCAAGACTGTGGCTCCTTTGTACTGTTTACATTCTGTGAAAGCTTTGCTCAAAGCCTCATTAACTTCACTTTTTTTAGGCGTCCCTGCGCAGGAAACCAGGAAGATGGCCATGCTAAGGAATACAAGTAACTTTTTCATAATACAATTATTTACTGATTGGGCCGTTTTCATGCGACCCAATAGTAAGACGTAGCTGATGCGAAAATGTTAAGCCGATTTTTAAATAATTGTGCCGGGGAGGGCGCCGGTGTGGGTGCCGCCGTTAATAACCTGGACTCCATTTACGAAAACGTGTTCAATTCCGGCCGGGAAGGTATGCGGCTTGGCATAAGTGCAGCGGTCGGCGATGGTGTCGGGGTTGAAAATGGTGATATCGGCATAATAACCCGGAATAAGCTGGCCTCTGTCCTTAAAGCGGGCGCGGGAAGCCGGCAGGCCGGTGCATTTGTAGATTGCGGTGGCCATGTCCAACACTTTTTGCTCACGCACGAACTTTTCAAAGAAACGCGGGAAGGTTCCGTAGGAACGGGGATGCGGCAGGCTCTGGCCAAGAACGCCCTCAGGAGAGTATACAAGGCCGTCGGAGGCCGGCATCGCCAGCGGATGGGAGTAAATCTTAAGAAGGTTCTCTTCCTTCATGGCGAAGGTGGCCTGGTTGACGTCCAGATGCTCTGAAAGAAGCAGGTAGCGGATCATCTCCCACTCGTCCAGTCCGGAAATCTTGCAGCATTCCGCCAGGTTTTTACCGGCGTAAACGGCATTGGCTTCCTCGCGGCAGCCTGCAACTACAACCTGCTGGGGACCGCCGAAGCGCTCCAGTCGCCCGTAGGCGTATTCGCGCATCTTTTCGCAGGCCTTTTTGTCGTTAAGGCGGGCGGTAATGTCCTCCTGGGTTCCGTCCCTCAGGTCAATCGGGATAAAGCAATCGAAACCGGTAGAGAAGGCGGTATAAGGATATCTGTCGGTGGCGACATCGATTCCCTCTGCCTTGGCGGCGTCTATCTTGGCAAGCATGCGGTCAATCTTTTCAAAGTTGGCCGGGTTCTGGGCTTTGAGGTGAGAAATCTCCAGACGGGCGCCGGAGAGGCGTGCGGCCTCAATAGCCTCGTCCATAGCCTCCAGGACGCGGTCATCCTCGTTACGCATGTGGATGGAATACAGTTTGTCGTGCTTGGCTACAACCTTGTTCAGGGCTACCATCTCACGGGTGTCGCTGTAGCAGCCGGGGGCGTATTCAAGTCCGTAGGACAGGCCAACGGCGCCAAGCGAAAGCTGCTCGTCCAGAAGGTCGCACATCTTGTTTATCTGGTCGTCAGTGGCCTTGACATTATACGGGCCAACTACGGCTTCGCGGATGTCCCCATGCCCCACAAGGCTGGAGTAATTCATACCTATCTTATTGTCTTGCAGTTGTTTATAGAAGCCTTCCACGTTGCCGAACCGCTCAGATTTCACGAACGGGCAGTATCCGCAGTTGCCGCCGACCTCACTGGTGATGCCCTGGAAAACGCGGCTGTCTGCCTTGGGAGCATCGAAGAGATTTGTATCGGTATGGGTATGAATGTCGATGAAGCCGGGTGAAACCGTGAGTCCTTTGGCATCCAGTACCAGTTTTGCACTTTCCCCAAGATCCTTGCCGATGGCAGCGACTTTGCCGTCTTTTATGGCGATGTCGCCGGTTATCGGAGGCTTTCCGTCTCCGGCGTAGATGACTCCGTTCTTGATTATGGTGTCAAAACTGTGGTTGACGGTGCAGGCGCTGTACAGGCCGCCCAGTGAAAATGCGGCCGCACCCAGCAGCGAAGTCTTAAGGAAGTCTCTTCTGTCCATGGATGTAGAATTTGCGTATACTCGCAAATATAATATTTTATGGTAATATCTCAAAAAAAGAACTACCTTTGCAGTCCCGAATGGGAGAGGGATTCTTATAAGTCCCTGTATTTGGTGAGTTGTCCGAGTGGTTGAAGGAGCCTGCCTCGAAAACAGGTATACGGCAACGTATCGGGGGTTCGAATCCCTCACTCACCGCAAAAAGGAATGGCATCGCAGCTTTAGCTGTGGTGCTTTTTTGATGCCCGGCCCGTCGAAAGCTTGCTTTCGTAAGGGCTGGGCAGCGAAAAATCGCCATAGGGCCGAAGGCCCGGGATGCCATTCTATGCTTTGCAGGGCCCCGCGGCGAGCGGGCGGGGATGCCGCGAAGCGGAATCCCGAAGGTGAGTGAGGTCTTGCCTTTCATACTGGGGGGACTATTCACTCCTCCATCGCACTAACTCCTTCAATGGAATGTGCAGAAAAACACCTCTGAACTTGCGCATACCTTGTTTTTGAAGGGGGTATGTGCAAGTTTCAGGGCTTACACTTGCAAGTAGCTACCCTAAAAATAGGGAAAGTGCAAACAGATAGCCATATTTTTGCAGGAAGCACTTCTTGCAAAGGGGCATAAAGCCCATAGGGCGCCAGGAAATAGCAAGACGGGTTTATAGACGGCCTTGGTCGCCAAGGTGGGAGTCTTTGAAACCCAGGAAGTAGAGGATGCCGTCCAGGCCGATGGTACTGAGGCTCTGGCGGGCGCTCTCCTTGACACGCGGCTTGGCGTGGAAGGCGATGCCAAGGCCGGCCTCCATGAGCATCGGCAGGTCATTGGCGCCGTCGCCAACGGCGATAGTCTGCGCCAGGTTAACCTTTTCGGTCATCGCAATCAGCTTCAGGAGGTCTGCCTTGCGGCGGCCGTCGACGATTTCACCTAAATACCGGCCGGTAAGACGTCCGTCCTCACCAACTTCCAGCTCGTTGGCATAGACATAATCGATATTGTACCGGCGCTGCAGGTATTCCCCAAAGAAAGTGAAACCTCCGCTAAGGATGGCAATCTTGTATCCGCAGGTCTTAAGGACTGTCATCAGGCGGTCCGTACCCTCCGTAATAGGCAGGTTCTCTGCGATATCCCGCATCACGGACACATCCAGTCCCTTGAGCAGGGCCACCCGCTCCGTGAAACTCTCCTTGAAGTCGATTTCCCCGCGCATGGCCCGCTCCGTAATGGCCGCCACCTTGTCATAAACACCGTGCCGGCGGGCCAGCTCATCTATGCACTCCGCCTGGATAAGCGTAGAGTCCATATCGAAGCAGATAAGCCTGCGCATACGGCGGTACATATCGTCCTTCTGGAAAGAAAAATCAATCTCTGAGCTGTTGGAAAGCGCCATCAGCTCCTGCTGGAAATCCGCCCTGTCCTCCAGGCTGCCGCGGATGGAAAACTCTACGCAGGCGCGTACGTTGCGCTCCGGATGAAGAATGCTCATCCTTCCCGTGAGCCTTTTTATAGCGTCGATGTTGAGGTTATGTTTGGCAATTATCTCCGTTGCAGCCTCTATCTGCTTTGCACTAAGGCTGCGGCCGATGGCAGTAAGGATATAGCGGTTGCGGCCCTGACGTCCGGCCCAAGCCTCATATTCGTCGTCCGGCACCGGTTCAAAGCCGATGTTGACGCCAAGCTCCGTGGTCTTGAAAAGCAGTTCCTTCATCACCTGTCCGGACAAATTCTCATCGATGCGGATAAGTATACCCAGGGACAGGGTACTGTGGATATCGGCCTGGCCAATGTCCAGTATCTGGGCGTCATATTTGGCCAATATGGTCATTATCTCTGCCGTAAGGCCGATGCGGTCCTTTCCGGCTATCCTGATAAGAATCTGTTCTTTACGTGATTCCATAAGTGATTACTGCTGAATTATTTGGATAAATACTTGGAAGAAACGGAGGGCATCGGCGAAGGAAAGGTAGTCGCCAGCATTCGCCTTGCCGTCAAGATTCTTGACGATGGCTGCCTCCGGGTGGAACTGAATGCCCACTGCAAAAGCTTTGTCCGTACGCTCGATAACTTCCGGGATAACGATTCCGTCGGTTGTGGTGGAGGCGGTCATCCGCAGGGGAGTGCCCTCGATGCTGCCTACAGCCTGATGATGCCAGGAAGGAACGCCCTCAAGGACATCGGCATTGGTAACGCTGTAAATATATGACTGACTGTCTGTTACGCTTATGCTATGGGCTGCGTAGTCCCTGTACTTTCCGGGCACGGACACATTCCTGTGAGTAAAGTCATATGCCTTGCCCTGCTCCTTGAAAAAGGCAGGGATGTCCTGGATGACAGTTGCTCCAGAAACAACGCCCAGCATCTGCATTCCGCGGCAGATTCCAAGCACCGGAATATCGTGGTCCAGACAGTAAGTCATTGTAAGATAATCCGATACGTCACGCGTTGCGTTGAAGTCCTTTTCTTCCGGGATGCCATGCCAGGGGACGGGTTTACGGAACAGGGTAGGGGCGATGTCTTCTCCGCCGGAGAAGATAACTGCGTCTACGCGGGCCACGACAGAATCGGCGTTGGAACCATGCCAGGTATTGGTTTTTACAAATTCTGCAAACTCCGGCAAGAGTACATCATTCTGGTCCAAATAGCTGGCTTTCAAAGTATTACCCTCGTATTCAAAACCCTTCGGACGCACCTGCTGAAGCAAAACGGGAACGCCCCCCGCGGCAGTGATTGCCCTGCCCACATTGCCGATGAATTCAGAAGACAGGTCGCTTCTCCAAGCAATGCCGATGCGAACCGGCTCCTGCGGGGCCTCTGCCGATGCGTTGAAATACGTAGTAGAAAGGATTGCTACAAAAAGAACAATTACAAAAATGCGGAATGATTTCATACTTTTTTCTGGCTTGTTTCAGTTGGTAACGCAAATCTAACAATTTTTTGAAAAAATATCTTATTTTTGTAAAATGGATAGTATTGAAATACAACAGACATGAAACAAATAACCAGAATCATCGCCCTGCTTATAATTTCCACCGTATCATTTGCTTGCAGCAAAGGCGGCGGCAACTCTTCTTCTGAAAGCGGCGCAGAGGTACGCCTTTCCATCAGGAACGCAACGGTTGAAGCCCAGTCTGGCAGCCAGTTCCTGGAAATCTCCTGTGACGGCAGCTGGACTCTGTCCTGCCCCGCGGACTGGATTACCCTAAGCAAGACTTCCGGCACGGGCTCCGGCAGTGTTGTCATTACCGTCAGCGCCAACGAGAGCAAGAACGACCGTTCGGCCGCTATCACGCTTACGTCCGCAGGGAAATCGGCAATGGTGAGCATCCTGCAAAAGGGCCTCAAAACAACGCCAAAGGCAACGGTTACAACCGGTAATGCAAGTTCTATTACAAAGGTAAGCGCCACAATATCAGCTACTTACGCCGATGCAACAAGCGCCCCGAGAGAGGTGGGCTTTGAGTTCGGAGACTCCGCCGACATGGGCAAAACCTTCCAGGTTCAGAACACCCCCACCGGGACTTCCGGCAGTTTCTCTTACAACATTACGGACCTTGGAGAAGGCAAGACCTATTACTACAGGGCCTATGCAATAATCCAGGAAGGCGACGTCATCCTAACCTTCTACGGCTCTGTACGCAGCTTCGTAACCCAGGGTGCAACCACCAATCCCACCGGCCAGAGAGGCTGGTTCGAGCTCCCTGCGATGAATATCGCCACCAGCGGAAACTACATGTACAATGCAAGCGACCAGGATCAGTATTACGCATATCATATTAGCCCGGACCTCACTGTAGGCGGAAAAAAAGCCCGTAACTACACCGTATGCTTCAGTGCAAAGCACCATTGCCCTCTTTGGGTTGCGGCCCCGCGCCACGCCGTCTATGTGGGCAGTTCCGGCAGGACAGAGGCTTATCAGGCAGACCCCGACATCCCGTCGGACATCCAGTATAACAGCAAATCCACCGGCGGCGGATGCAACAAGGGTCATATGCTTGGCAGCGCAGAGCGCACTGCGACATCGGCAACCAACCGGCAGGTCTTCTATTACAGCAACATCGCACCGCAGCTGTCCGCAGGCTTCAACACCGGCGGCGGAGGCTGGAACCTCCTGGAAGACTTCGTAGACAAACAGGTCTGCACCGACACCCTTTACGTTGTCATCGGCTGTTATTTTGACAAATACACCGATGGTTACGGGAAGACAGCATCCCCCGGCAAAATAAGCTTTGGCGGACGTTCAGACGTTTCCATCCCTACGATGTTCTACTATATCCTCATGCGCACCAAGAGCGGCAACAGCGGCAAGTCCCTTAAGAATTGCACCGCTTCTGAAATCCAGTGCGCCGCCTTTGTAAGGACTCACACCGACGACCTTAAGGGCCAGAAACCTTCGGCCAAGGAAATGATGAGCGTGGCAGACCTTGAAAAGGTCACCGGATTCACCTATTTCCCCAACGTACCCAATGCTCCCAAGTCCTCCTTCAGCGCATCTGACTGGGGCTTGTAAACAAAGTACAAATTTTCCAGGTAATAGTATCTGACGGAGTTTTATACAAAATAATTAATATTTATGTCAAACAAGGTTCTGAAGGAGATTACCAAGCTTTCTGACAAGGATTGCTTCTACATAGTGGAGCGGTACAAGAGTGAGTTTGACTATCCGCTGCATGGCCATGAGGATTATGAACTTAACTTCATCGAGCATGGCAAGGGGCTTCGCAGGGTGATTGGAGACAGCGTGGAAACAGTTGGAGATTACGAACTTACGCTTGTTACCGGCAAGGACCTGGCGCATGTCTGGGAGCAGGGAACCTGCGACAACCCGGCGGTGCGTGAAATCACCATCCAGTTTTCCCCCAGGCTGTTCTCAGACGAACTCCTGTCCCGCAGGCAGTTCGACTCCATCCGCCGCATGCTGAAGCGCGCCGAGCAGGGGCTCACTTTCTCGCTGGACACCATCATAAAGGTGTACGCCACACTGGACAAACTGCCGTCCATCCGGGACCCCTTCGACCAGGTTCTTTACACCTTCAAGATCCTATACGATCTTTCCCTTGCAACGGACAGCCGAGTCCTGGCATCGTCGCCGATGGCGCAGATCGCCCCCGGCCCGCAAAGCCGCCGCGTCATGAAGGTAAGAGAGTATATATCAGAACATTACGCATCGGAATTAAGCCTGGAGCAGCTGGCCGGAATGGTAGGAATGTCACCCACGGCCTTCAGCCGTTTCTTCAAGCAACGCACCGGCCGCACCCTCATGGAATACATCCTTGACGTCAGGCTTGGCAACGCCGCCAGGATGCTGGTAGACACCACCACAAGCATATCGGAAATCTGCTTTGCCTGCGGCTTTAACAACCTGTCCAACTTCAACAGGATTTTCAAGAAAAGAAGGGGATACACGCCCCGCGATTTCAGGGCACTTTTCAAAGAAAACAGGGTCTTTGTATAGTCCGATGTTAAAAAAGTATCATAATCTGATAAATTTTTGTCATTCTGTAACGATTTAACGCGCTATCTTTGCATCGTTTTAAACGTTACATTATCCGGATGACCAAATTGCTAAGAAAAGCGATTCAAGTCGCTGTGGCGATTGCTGCCGTAACTTCCTGCACCAGTGCGCAGGTTTCTTTCGTATCCGTACGCGACGGACAGTTTGTCCGCGACGGACAGCCCTACACGTACGTCGGTACCAACTTCTGGTACGGTCCCATCCTCGCATCTGAAGGAAGGGGAGGGCATTTCAGCAGGCTTACCAAGGAGCTCGACACTCTTAAGTCCCTGGGTATCACCAATCTCCGAGTCCTTGTGGGCGGCGACGGCCCGGACGGCGTATTCTCACGTGTGGAGCCTACTCTCCAGACAGCCCCCGGTGTCTACAACGACACCCTGCTGGTCGGTCTTGACCGTTTCCTGGCGGAACTTGGCAAGCGTGACATGCAGGCCGTGCTGTTCCTGAACAATTCCTGGGAATGGTCCGGTGGCTACGGCCAGTACCTTGAGTGGGCTACGGGAGAGAAAACCCTCATCCCGCTCATCGACGGCTATTGGCCGTTCATGCAGCAGATGGCCGGCTTCCAGGTAAACAAGGAGGCCCAGGACCTTTATTTTAATCACGTGCGCGCGATAGTTGGCCGCACTAACTCCATCACCGGAAAACCTTATTCAGAGGATCCGGCTATTTTCTCATGGCAGCTCGGCAACGAGCCCCGCTGCTTCTCAAACGAGCCTGAATACCGGGACGGCTTCATAGCCTGGATGACAGAGGCCGCCCGCATCATCAGGGAGCTTGACCCCAATCATATGATTTCCACCGGAAACGAGGGCCTTCGCGGCTGCGAAGACGATCAGGAACTCCTTGAAAGGGTTGCCGCAATCCCCGGTATCGATTATATGACCATCCATATCTGGCCTTACAACTGGGGCTGGGCCCGCGCAGAGGCTCTCACAGAGGATATGGAGAATGCAAAGGCCAGGACAACCGAATACATCGGCCTTCATAGTGAAATCGCAAAAAAGAACGGTCTTCCGCTGGTAGCGGAGGAGTTCGGCTTCCCAAGGGACGGCTTTGCAACCGCAATGGATTCATCCACAACGGGACGTGACGCTTATTATGCACACGTATTCTCCTTCGTTGGCGGGATGCTCCAGGGTGCAAACTTCTGGGGATGGAGCGGTTTTGCAAAACCCGCCTCCGACCAATGGGAAAGAGGTGCCGATTACACCGGGGACCCCGCCCAGGAGGCACAGGGCCTGAACGGCGTTTACATCGGCGACACAACGGTCGGTGTCATCGAATCTGCAATCAAAAACCTAAACAAATAATTAACAATTTTTAAGTCACTAGCATGAAACACAAGCTGTTAACCTCCATGCTGGCACTCTTTGCCATCGCAAGCAGCCTTTATGCGCAGAACATAAAGGTTACAGGTACTGTCAAGGACGGTACCGGCGAGGGCGTAATCGGAGCCAGCGTCATGGAGAAAGGCACCGCTAACGGTGCTATCACAGATCTTGATGGAAACTACGCGATTACAGTGGCTCCCGGAGCTACTCTCGTATTCTCTTCCATCGGGTATGCAACTCAGGAAATTGTTGTTGGAGGCCAGACGGTCATCAACGTTATCCTGAAAGAAGACGCCGAATTCCTTGACGAGGTTGTCGTTGTAGGATACGGTACTATGAAAAAGAGCGACCTCGCCGGCGCTTCCGTTTCAATGAAGGAAGACGGCATCAAGGGCTCTATCATCACCAACATTGACCAGTCCCTCCAGGGACGTGCAGCCGGTGTGCAGTCAGTTGCAACTTCCGGTGCACCTGGTTCTTCATCTTCAATCCGCGTCCGCGGCCAGGCAACCATCAATGCAAATGCAGAGCCTCTGTACGTTATTGATGGTGTTATCATGCAGGGCGGCGGCCAGTCCGGTGCAGACTTCGGTCTTGGTGACGCCCTTGGTAACGGTGCGGTTTCTACCGTTTCTCCTCTCTCTACAATCAACCCGTCCGATATCGTTTCAATGGAAATCCTCAAGGATGCTTCCGCAACCGCTATCTACGGTGCCCAGGGTGCCAACGGTGTAATCCTCATCACCACCAAGCGTGGTAAGAGCGGCGACGCCAAATTCACTTATGACGGCATGGTTGCACTCCAGAGGCAGACCAAGAGAATCGACCTCCTGAACCTCCGCGAGTTCGCAGAGTACTACAACGACCTCCGCAGCGTGGGTATGGTAGGAGAGAACTATTACTACAGCGACCCTTCAATCCTTGGCAAGGGTACCAACTGGCAGGATGCAATCTTCCGCACTGCGCTCCAGCATCAGCATCAGCTCAGCGCCCAAGGCGGTACAGACAAGGTTCAGTACTATGTTTCAGGTTCATTCATGGACCAGAAGGGTACCATCATCGGCTCAGAGTTCAAACGTTACTCTGTACGCGCCAACCTTGACGCCCAGCTCAAAGACTGGTGGAAGATCGGACTCAGCGCCACTTATTCATCGACCGATGAGGACATGAAGCTTGCAGACTCTGACGAGGGTATCATCGGATACTCACTCACCTCCCTGCCAAGCGCTCCTATCTACGACCAGGACGGCAATTACTACAATATCCAGATGCCTAACTACTCAATCATCAACCCGGTTGCAATGGCTATGCTGGAGCAGATTCTCCTCAAGCGCCAGAAGCTTGCCGGAAACATCTTCTCCGACATTACCATCATCCCCAACCTCACATGGCATGCAGAGCTCGGTTATGACATCTCTTATTCAAAGGCCAACACCTTCAATCCTTCAGTAAGCCTTGGTTCTTACCAGAGGGCAGCCAACGAGGCCCGTTCACAGAAGAACAACTCCAAGTTCTGGCAGCTCAAGAACTACATCACCTACTCCAACAGCTTCGGCAAGCACAGCATCACCGCAATGGTGGGCCAGGAGGCATGGGAGAGCAACTACGACTATATGTCCGTATTCAACACCGCCCTTCCTTCAAATGATGTACAGAACCCTTATCTTGGAACAGGTACTCCTACCATCGGCTACGGCTTCGGTTCATCTGCAATGTCTTCATTCTTCACACGTGAGACTTACAACTATGACAACCGTTATGTAGCTACCTACACTTTCCGTTACGATGGTTCTTCCAACTTCGGTCCCAACAAGCGTTGGGCTCCGTTCCACTCCTTCGCATTCGCTTGGCGCTTCACCAACGAGCACTTCTATCCGGAGAGCCTCAAGGACATCCTCTCCGACGGTAAACTCCGTCTGGGTTGGGGTCAGACAGGTAACGCTTCCATCGGCGGTTACAAGTGGGGTGCTTCCATGACCAAGGTAGAAACAGGCCTGGGAACCGGCTACCGCCAGTCCAACATCCCCAACCTGGACATCCAGTGGGAGAAACAGGAGCAGTTAAACGTAGGTTTGGACCTGGGCTTCTTCCACAACAGGATCAGCCTCGTTGCAGAGTGGTATGACAAGCGTTCCAACGACATGCTCATGCCTTTGCAGATGCCTACCTATATGGGAACAAGCGGTAACGGCTCTTCAGCCCTTGCTGCACCTTTCGGCAACTACGGTAAGATCAAGAATACCGGTCTTGAGTTCACCCTGACCGCTCATCCTATCGACAACAACACCTTCAAGTGGACCACCGAGGGCCAGATTTCCTTCAACCGCAACAAGCTCGTTGCCCTTTCCGGCACCGCTTCCGCAGCAATCGTAGGTTATGGCCAGTGGAACGATATCGTTTCCGTATCCAACGTTGGCGAGTCCCTCTTCAGCTTCTATGGCTATGTTACCGACGGTATCTATAAGAACATAGAGGAAGTTATGGCAGGTTCAGTCCAGGGCAACATGGTCAACTATACCGTTGACGATGCAGGTGTATATCACCCTTCCCAGAACCCTTACGACTACAACCAGTACAGCACAACATGGGTTGGTGATATCCGTTACAAAGACCTTAACGGCGACGGACGCATCACCGAGGCCGACCGTGCCAACATCGGCTCACCTATGCCCAAGTTCACCTTCGGTTGGACAAACACCTTCACATACAAGAACCTGGATCTCTCCGTATTTGTCAGCGGTTCATATGGCAACAAGGTTCTCAACTACCTTAACATGAGAATCGGCAATATGAAGAGCGCATGGGCCAACCAGCCTTCAAGCGTCCTTGACCGTACCCGTCTTATGGCCATCGATCCGGAGAAGACCTATGACGGCACCAACAATATCTGGAACTGGTTCGAGGATCCTACCAATGTCAAGGTTGCAAATCCCGGCGCCAAGATTCCTCGCGCAACGACCGGCGACCCTAATGACAACGACCGCCTGAGCGACCGCTACATCGAGGACGGAAGCTACATCCGTATCAAGAACATCACTCTTGGATATACACTGCCCAAGAAGTGGTTGGAGAAACTCAAGATAGAGAACCTCCGCGCCCAGATCAACATCCAGAACCTCCTTACTTTCACAAAGTATAAGGGTTACGACCCTGAAATCGGTGTATCTACAGCATCCACCAACGTAATGGGTCTCGACAACGGACGTTATCCTTCACCTACCGTTTATTCATTCGGTGTAAACATCACTTTCTAAAATGGAGGATATGAATATGAAAAATATACTGAAATACTTCGCAATTGCATCTGTAATCCTCCTTGGCACCAATGCCTGCAGCGATTTCCTTGACCGTCCGGCAGAGGATACCTACAGTGAGGCTATATTCTATTCAGATGACAACCAGTGCATCCAGGGTGTAAACTACCTTTACAACTCTCCCTGGTATGACGTTATCCGCGGTTTCTACCGTGTAGGCGAGTGCTTCTCCGGTAACTACTTCATGGGTGACAGCCCTTATCTTCAGTTCACCATCAATGGTTCCGACGCAGAACTTACCGCCATGTCAGCTTCCCTCTGGGCAGTTAACTCACACGCTTCCGTTGTTTACAACAGGCTCAAGAAGGCCGGTTCCGGCGTTACAGAGTCAGTTAAGACGCAGTGCATGGGTGAGGCCCTCACATGGAAAGCCTTCGCATACTTCTTCCTGGTACGTACTTTCGGTGAGGTTCCTATTATCCACGACATCTCCGCAGAGATTGCCGCAGGTAACTACAACTCCATCTACAAGGCTCCCAAGGAGGATGTTTACACTTATATCACTATGCTTCTTGACGAGGCCATGAACCTCCTGCCCAAGAAGGTTGCCAACCTGGACGGCCGCATCGACTACTACAGCGCAGAGGCCCTTCTTGCAAAGGTTTACCTTCAGAAGGCCGGCGTTAGCGGCACTCTCAACCAGTCAGACCTTGACCTGGCAGCAAAATATGCAAAGGACGTTATCGAGAACTCTGGCCGCCAGCTTCTGGAGGTTTATTCCGATGTCTTCCGTATGCAGAACAACAAGAACCTTGAGGCTCTTATCTCATGGCACTGGGACGCTTCCGCACAGCCCTGGACCGCTCAGAACTCATTCCAGAGCGACCTTGGTATGAACGGATTCGACGAGTTCGGTGATGTATGGGGACAGTGGAACGGCCCTTCAATCGCTCTTCAGGAGCAGTTTGGAGTAAACGCTCTCCAGGACCCTTCGCAGAGAAGTGACGTGGATACCCGCCGCAAGGCTACCATGATGCTTGCCGGCGACAAATACGACTACTTCTGGACCACCAACGGCGGCTTCGACTACCTCCGTTTCTTCTATGATCCGGATTACGGCCCTTCAGGTACTTCCAACGCTTCAGACGGTTCTATGAACAGCCCGACAGGTGCAGGCTGCGTTAAGTTCCTCTACGGTGACGGTGCAGACCACAAGGCAGCCCTCGGAGTATCCGCAGGACGTATGTCTTACGGCCTTGCTACCCATATCCTCCGTCTGTCCGATATCTACCTTGTATACTGCGAGTCCAAACTTCACGGCCCCGGCAGCACCACTACCGATGCCCTTGCTCTCAAGTGCTACAACGACATCCGCAACCGTGCCATCCCCGGCGGCAACAGTACCGAGACAACACTTTCCTTCGACATGGTATGGAAAGAGCGTAACCTTGAGCTTGCCCTTGAGGGTGACCGCTGGTATGATTATGTACGAGTAGGTTACTATAACCCCGACTATGCTGTCGCTGACATCCAGAGCCAGCATCGAAATGGTTATAATGGCTCGCTGAACGATGTCTACAAGACTTACTATGAGACCGGTGTCTGGAATATTGGCGATGTGGTCTACAATGCAGACCAGTATCCCATTCCTTCACGTGAGCAGATTCTTTCCAAGATCGTAGCACTGCCTTTCCCTTCAGAGGATGTTGTTTACAACCCCAACCTGGAGAAGGATGCGCAGCCGTTTGATCTTTCTACTATTACTTTCTAATCCTAATGCTGCACTAGAATATGAAAAAATATATTTCAAAGATCGCTTTTTACGCAGCCGCAACTCTCACTCTTGCGTTTGGCTTCACCGCGTGTGAAGATGAACCTGACAAGTTTGAGCTTGCTGGTGGAAAACCTACGATCTATTACATACGTCCTGTAAACGTAGAGGCAGCTGACTCCCTTCTTACCGGTGCCTACATGGGTAACAGTATCTGCATCGTTGGTGACAACCTTCGCAGTGTATACAAGATGGTCTTCAATGACCAGGAGGCAACCCTCAACAACAGCTATATTACAGACAATACCATTCTTGTGGACGTCCCTAACGAGATTCCCGGAGAGGTTTCTGATCTTATCTACTTCATTACCAAAGACCGCGACACCGTTAAATATGAGTTCAGCGTGCTTGTTCCCGGTCCGGTGATTTCTTCAATGTCATGCGAATATGCCGCTCCCGGCACTGTCGCCACCCTGTACGGAGACTACTTTGTAGACGACCCCAACGTTCCCCTGAAACTTTTTGTTGGCGATGTTGAGGCTACTGTAAAGAATGTAACCAAGGGTGCCATAGACTTCGTTGTTCCTGATGTGGAGGAATCCAATATCAGGGTGACAAACATCTACGGCGAGGCCAAGTCCGCTTTCCATTACAAGGATACCCGCGGCCTTCTGTTCGACTTCGACGGTGTGACAGGCCTTGGCAACCACGGCTGGCACGCCCAGGTTATCGAGTCTGACGAAACATCCATCACCGGTAAATTCCTCCGCCTTGGCGGTGCCGATGTCACCCTTTCAGAGGATGGCGGCTGGGACGACTCTCACTTCTCATTCGAGTACTGGCCCGGCCAGTGGACAACTCCCCAGGAGTACACAGGTGACGGTATCCTTCTTACCGATCTTGCAGACTTCTCTGACTGGGAGAACATGTCCCTTAAGTTCGAGTTCTATGTCCCCAAATCCAACCCCTGGATGGCAGGATCCATGCAGATTGTATTTGCAGGACGCGACAAGGTTACCCTTGCAGGTGGTCTTGACGTATTCGGAGACGAGGTTCCCGGAGCAAATAACTCCTACTTCAACGGCAAAGAACTGCCCCGTGGCCTTTATACTCCCTGGTATCCTTCAGGTTCCTTTGACACCGGCGACGAGTGGATAACCGTTACCGTTCCCTTCACCAATTTCATCTACGGTTCCGATGGTACTGTAGCAACCGGCAAACTCACCGCTTCTGACTTTACGTCGCTTCTTATCTTCGTATGGTCCGGCGGTTACACCGGCACAGAATGCCATCCTATCCTTAAACTGGATAACATCCGTGCGGTGCCTAACAAATAAAAAGAGCTATGCATATGAAAAATATATTCAAGCTTTCCGCAATGATCGCAGCAGTTACTGCAATGTTCACTCTTGCAGCCTGCTCAACAGAGGAACTGGATACAGACCAGTATAGCAGCAAGGAGGTCCTCCTCCAGGCTTACGGCCCCCAGCCGGTTGTCCGTGGCGGTGTTCTCCGCTTCATCGGTTCCAACCTGGACCAGGTGGCTACCGTATCTATTCCCGGCGTAACTCCTATCACTCCTGAGGTTGTAACCGCAGGTACTCATTCAGAGATTCGCATCACTGTTCCCAAGGATGGTCCGGAGGTAGGATATCCCGTCCTGACTCTTAACAACGGTACCACAATTACCGGTAAGACAATCCTTTCATACTCAGAGCCTATCATCATTGAAACCTTCTCTCCCGCAGAGGCCCTGCCCGGTGAGACCGTTACCATCAAGGGTGATTACCTGAACAACATCCACGAGGTTATCTTCGCCGATAAGGTTAAGGTATCAGAGAAGAACTTCGCCGCCCATGACCGTTATGCCATCACTGTAACTGTTCCTGAGACTGCCCAGACCGGCAAGATCGGCCTTGGTACGGTTGACGAGCTTGCAGTTGAGGGTACCGATGACGAGGCCGCTCTCCTTGCTGTTCTCAACATCATCGAGACCGAAACCGCATTCGTTGTTACAACAGCCCAGGGCAATGTCGCTGTTAC
Organism: uncultured Prevotellaceae bacterium; assembly: GCA_900314395.1. Classification (GTDB taxonomy): domain Bacteria; phylum Bacteroidota; class Bacteroidia; order Bacteroidales; family UBA932; genus Cryptobacteroides. The sequence continues at coordinate 22,475 of OMVB01000051.1, forward strand.
TACACTCAAGTCCGGTGAGACCGTTACCATCAACGGTACCAACATGAACCTCGTAAAGAGCATCGTCCTTAACGGAGCAACCATCACCGACTTTACCGCTACCGCAACAAAGATCACCTTCGATCTTCCTGCAGCCGCAACCGACGGTGACGTTGTCCTTGTCATGGCATCCGGCGTAGAGGTTGTAGCAGGTACCCTTACCACTGTTGTTCCTACCGGACTTGCAGCTGCTCCCGCACCTGTAAAGAACGGCAAGACGCTTACAATTTCCGGTACCGACCTTGACCTTGTAACAGGAGTAGAGCTTCCCAATGCAGGTTATGTAGAGTTTAAGAACGATGACAACATCACCTTTGATGTTCCCGAGGCTGCACAGGCAGGCGACATCACTCTGCATCTTGAAAACGGCAAGACCGTTACCGTGGCTTACACTCTCGTAGAGCCCGCCGTCACTGACTTCAGCGCAAATCCCGCTGCCGCCGGTTCAGACGTTACCATTAACGGTACAGACCTTGACCTTGTAGCTGCCGTTACCTTCGGCGGAGATATCAAGGTAGACGTAGAGGCAACGGAGACCGCTATCACCGTAGCTGTTCCTACAGCTGCAGAGACCGGCGTCCTTGTACTCAACCTCAAGAACGGTGCGTCACTGGAGACTGTCGAGCTCAAGATTGACAAGCCCGCCGGCGCTTATATCGCCAACTTCCCTGAGACTCTCTACAAACCTGGTGAAATGTTCATCATCGACATAGAGAATGCAGAGCACCTCACCGGTGTACAGGTTAACGGAGAGGATGTAAACTACATCCTTAACGGAAGCACACTGTACTTCCAGATTCCTGACAGTGCCGGTGCAAACAGCACGCTTACCCTTGTATCTGACAACGGCAGCGTAACTTACACCATGAACATTGATCCGGGAGACTTCATCGTTACCACTATCTGGAGCGCAGGCTTTGACTGCTCCGGCTGGAATGGAAACCAGGATCTTGCTTGGGGCGGTTATGACTGGAGCACTGTAACTCCTGGTACCATCCTTCGCTTCAACCTTGAAGGAACGACCACCGGCTGGTGGTGCATAAGCCTCCGTCACGGAAACAGCTGGGGTGCACTTGCCGGAGTTCCCGGCCAGTACGACACTCCGGAGAGTCCTCTTGACATTGTCCTGACCCGGGAAATCCTCGATGACCTTGTAGATAACGGCGGTCTGGTTATTACCGGTGACGGATTCCACCTTAGCTCCGTAGCTTTGGTACAGGATCTCCGCTACGGCACTACTATCTGGGAAGGCAATTCCTCCATCGGAGAGTGGGGCGGCAACCAGGATCTTGCCTGGGGCGGCTTTGACTGGAGCACTGTAAGTGCAGGCCAGACAATGTTCCTCCACTTTAACGTTGATGTAGAGCCCGGCAACTGGTATTGCATCAGCCTCCGCCACGGAGACAGCTGGGGTGCACTTGCCGGAGTTCCCGGCCAGTACGACAACCCGGAGAGTCCGTTCGGTGTGAAGCTTACGCAGGAAATCATCGACGACCTTGTAGCAAGCAACGGTTTGGTTGTTACCGGTTACATGTTTACCTTGACCAAGATATCAGTCAAGTAGTTTTAATCCGGAGGGGGCTGACCCTCCCTCCGGGTTCCAATTAACAGGCTATGAAAAAGATTTGGATATTGATTGCGATGGCCGTCATGGCCGTTACGTGGAGCTGCCAGAAGGACAGCCCGTCCAATGAGCATGAACCTGAGGCCCCGAAGGATATCACGTTGTCCCAGACGGCAATTGACGTTCCCCAGGCAGGAGGCGAGTGGACGATTACAGTAACCTCTCCCGGCCGCCCTTCGGTTTCCGGTCTTCCGGACTGGATCAGCTTCAGTAACAGCACTTTTAATCCCGAGACTTATAAAATTGTTTATACCGTAACGGTATCGGCAAATGAGTCTTATACGGCAAGGACAGCCAGCGTTGTACTCAGTTCCGGTTCTTTGACAAAGACTTTGCCGGTGAGCCAGGCGGCAATGGTTAAACCGTCGGTGCCGGACGTGGACAAGTCCAAGATTCCCACGGCGCCGCAGAATGCAAATGCCACCGATGCTGCCAAAAAGCTCTACACAGCCCTTCTGAACCAGTATGGCACAAAGACAATGTCCGGCGTCCAGTCCAGCATGTCGCATATCAACGACTTTGTAGACGCTGTCTACAAATCCACCGGTGCCCATCCAGCCCTTGCCGGCTACGACTTTATCTTCCTGCAATTCTCTCCCACCCCTGCAGGCTGGAGCTGGAAGCAGGATTATACGGACATATCGGCCCAGAAAGAGCATTGGAATGCAGGCGGCGTAGTCAGCTATATGTGGCACTGGAATGTACCCGCCAGCGAGGATATCTTCCGTGGTGGCGGCACTGACGGCTACGGTTTCTATACACCCGGCGCCAACAACGGGCAGAGCGAGACAGACTTCGATATCCGCGAAGCCCTGAAGGAAGGCACCTGGCAGAATGAGTGCATCCTTGCCAACATCGACAAAATTGCAATTACGCTCAAACTGCTTCAGAATGAGGGCATTCCCGTTGTATTCCGTCCCCTGCATGAGGCGGCCGGCAATTACACCCGTTACAACCCCAACGGCGGGGCCTGGTTCTGGTGGGGCCGCTACGGCGCTTCCTATTGCAAGCAGCTCTGGGCTCTTATCCAGGATCGTTTGCAGAAGCATCACGGCCTTAACAACATTATCTGGGTGTGGACTGTTGACGTTGCCCCCGGATATGAATCCGCCGCTGCCGAGTGGTACCCCGGAGACGACAGGGTGGACATCGTCGGAGTCGATATTTATGAGAATAATACCGATGCAAAAAAGACTCAGTTCGACTTTGTCCAGACTGTCTGCGGCGGCAAGAAGATGATAACCATCTCTGAGTGCGGAAACATCCCGTCCCCGGAGAAAAACCTGCTCGCAGGCTATCCTTGGTTGTGGTTCATGGTCTGGCCGGCAACAAATTCCGACGGCAGCGTCAACATCAGCGGCAGCAGCCTTAACACAGTGGATTACTGGAAGTCCCTGATGTCTAACGAGTACGTTTACACAAGAGAGAATATGCCAAAAATACAATAGATATGAAAAAGTTTATTATGTTCCTGGGTGCAGTAGTTATGGCTGCAGCGGTTCTTTCCTGCGGGAAGGACTCGCCTTCCGATCCTAAACCGGATATCGGCGGAGGAGTGGCTCCCACTTCTATTACAATTTCCCCCACTTCTATTTCTGCCGCACAGGCAGGGGAGTCGATCAATGTAACGTTTACTTCTCCGTCGAGACCGGTTATTTCCAGCCTCCCGGGTTGGATTACAGTCACTGATGGAACATTTAACAACTATAAAATAACTGTCAAGCTGAACATTGCGGCCAACGATACCTACGAAACCCGCACGGCCAACCTTACGGTTACGGCTACCGGAGCTACTTCCGTCACCTACACCGTAAGCCAGGCCGGAAAGACCGTTGTCCCCGACCCTGTTCTTCCGGACAACGCAGCTACACAGCTTTCAACAACCCTTGGCCTTGGCTGGAATATGGGCAACCACTTCGATGCCTATTACAATGGTGACTGGGCAGGAGACAAAGAGGGCTATCCTGACGAGCTTGTTTGGCAGGGCGATAACGGTCATCTTGCCTCCCAGGCAACCTTCAACGGCGTTAAGGCGGCCGGCTTTACCAGCGTGCGTATCCCCGTCAGCTGGCTCAAGATGATTGGCGAGGCCCCTGATTACAAGATTGACGAGACCTGGATGAACCGCGTTTACGAGGTTGTAGGCTTTGCCCACAATGCCGGCCTGAATGTTATCATCAACACTCATCACGACGAGAACCACGGTGTAAACAACACCTACCAGTGGCTCGATATCAAGAATGCTGCCCTTAACAGCGACCTTAACAACACCATCAAGGCAAAGATTACCGCCGTTTGGACCCAAATCGCAAACAAATTCAAAGACTGCGGAGACTGGCTTATTATGGAGTCCTTCAACGAGCTCAATGACGGCGGTTGGGGCTGGAGCGATGCCTTCCGCGCCGATCCTACCAAGCAGTGCGGTATCCTTAACGAGTGGAATAAAGTCTTTGTCGATGCTGTCCGCGCTACCGGTGGCAACAACGCAACCCGTTGGCTGGGTATTCCTACCTACGCCGCCAACCCCACATTCGTGGATTATCTGACTCTTCCTGCCGATGCTGCCAACAAACTCATGGTTTCCGTTCATTTCTATGATCCCAGTTCTTACACCATCGGCGACGAGCAGTACAGCGATTGGGGCCATACCGGCGCCGCAGGCAAGAAGGCCGCAGAGGGAGAGGATCATGTGAAAGAGGTATTTAACAAGCTTTATACCAAGTACGTGGCTAACAATATCCCTGTTTATATCGGCGAGTTCGGCTGCTCCATGAGGAAACAATCCGACGCCCGTGCGTGGGCATTCTACCTCTACTATATGGAGTATGTGGTAAAGGCCGCCAAGGTATTTGGAATGCCTTGCTATCTCTGGGACAACGGTTCCGAGGGCGATGGTAAAGAGAAACACGGCTATATCCATCACGGAACCGGCGCCGTAATCGGCAATGCACAGGAGGTTGTTAACGTAATGAAGAAGGCCCGTTTCACAACCGACGCCACCTACACCCTCCAGTCCATATACGATTCCGCCCCTACATTCTCTAAATAAATATATGAAAAAGGCTTTAATATTTTTGGCAATGATTGCAGCGGCGTGTGCGCAAGGAGGAAAGGAAGCTCAGGTGACGCCGGGGGAGGAGCTGCTGGGAAGGCTGAACGGCTTTGTAGCAGAGGGCAAGATAGCCTACGGGCATCAGGACGACCTGGTGTACGGCCACAGCTGGCTGGTAACTGACTGGGAGAACGACGCCCTTGAGCGCTCAGACGTAAAGGATGTTACCGGGAAGTTCCCTATGCTCCTTGGCTTTGACCTTGGAGGAATAGAGCTCGGTGACAGCTACAACCTGGACGGCGTGCCGTTCGGGCTTATCCGCAAGGCCACACTCAAGCATATCGAAAGAGGTGGCATTGTTACTTTCTCTTGGCACCCGCGTAACATAGTGACCGGCAGCGACGCCTGGGACGTATCCACCCCCGGCATCGTAACGGCGTGCCTTGAAGGCGGGCAGAAAGAAGAGGAATTCGGCCTCTGGCTGCAGCGTACGGCAGATTTTATAGAAAGCATCGGAACGGAAGTGCCCGTAATCTTCCGTCCTTGGCATGAGAATCTGGGCAACTGGTTCTGGTGGGGAAAAGACCACTGCACGAACGAGGAATACATCGCCCTCTTTCGCAAGACAAAAGACTATTTTGATGCGCGCGGGCTCTCCAACGTGCTCTGGTGCTATTCCCCCAACGGCAATGCCGGAGCCGATGCTTACATAAGCCGCTATCCGGGAGACGACTATGCCGATATCCTTGGAATAGACACTTACGAAGGACTTTGGGGCGGCCTGTCCATAGAGCAAGGGGCAGAGAACTTCCGTGCAGAGGTTAAGCAGAACCTTTCGTACGTCCAGGCTCTTGCAAAAGAGCACGGCAAGCTCCTTTGCTTTGCTGAGACCGGCCTGGAGGGCATTCCTGACCCTACATGGTGGACGGAAACCCTGTATCCTTCAATCAAGGATTTCCCTATAGCATACGTGCTTACGTGGCGCAACGCCCATGACAAACCGGGCCACTTCTATGCAGCCTGGGACGGCTTTGAGAACGCCGCAGATTTTAAAACATTCAGTGAATTTGACAATATAGAATTTTTGAAATAAAACCTATGACCTTTGAGCAGAGAAAGGCGTGGCTGGAAGAAAACCACCGCCGGTTGATAGAGAGAAAAAACATGCCCCTGGAGGGCAACGGTATCTACGAACGCTACGAGTATCCCATCCTGACCGGGGAACACGCCCCGCTGGAGTGGAGGTATGACTTTGACAAAGAGCGCAACCCTTATCTTATGGAGCGCATCGGCGTGCATGCAGCCTTCAATTCCGGAGCAATCAAATGGAACGGGAAATATCTTCTTGTAGTACGCGTAGAGGGCAATGACAGAAAGTCTTTCTTTGCAGTGGCGGAAAGCCCTAACGGCGTGGACAACTTCCGGTTCTGGCCCCGTCCTGTTACCATGCCGGAGTACGGAGAACCCGCTACCAACATCTACGACATGCGCCTTACCGCGCATGAGGACGGCTGGGTTTACGGAATCTTCTGCGTAGAGCGCAAGGACCACAGCGCAGAGGGCGACCTCTCTGCAGCTACCGCCGCAGCCGGTGTAGCCCGCACAAAGGACTTCATTAACTGGGAGCGCCTGCCGGACATCCAGTCCCGCAGCCAGCAGCGCAACGTAGTGCTCCATCCGGAGTTCGTAAATGGCAAATACGCCCTCTATACACGTCCGCAGGACGGCTTCATCGACGCCGGTAACGGCGGCGGCATCGGCTGGGCACTCGTAGACAGCATGGAACATGCAGTCATCGGCGAAGAAAAAATCATCAACCTCAGGCATTATCATACCATAAAGGAGGTTAAGAACGGGGAGGGTCCGCATCCCATCAAGACAGCCAAAGGCTGGCTGCATCTGGCGCATGGCGTACGCGGCTGTGCAAGCGGTCTGCGCTACGTCCTTTACATGTATATGACCTCTCTGGAAGACCCCACGAAGGTGATTGCGCAGCCCGGAGGCTTCTTCATGGTTCCCGAGGGCTGGGAGTATATTGGCGACGTAATGAATGTCCTTTTCTCTAACGGTTGGATTTGCGACCCGGACGGCAAGGTATTTATTTACTACGCTTCTTCCGATACCCGCATGCACGTAGCTACTTCTACCGTGGACCGTCTTGTGGATTACTGCCTGAATACACCGGAGGACGGCCTTTGTACGGGACTCTCCGTAGAGACTCTTAACAAATTCATAGACAGGAACTTAGGTAAGTAATTGCAGACCGTCATGTTTGGAAAGCTTAAATACCTGCTTCTGGCTTGCGTTTTTACGGCCTGCGGAAGCAATCCTGTAGAAGAGGTTACCGGCGGCACCGTCGCAGTTTTGCAGAATCCTGTTCTGCCGGGCTTTCACCCGGACCCTTCAGTCGTGGCCGTTGGCGGGGATTATTATCTTGTAAACTCCACCTTCCATTATTTCCCAGGGGTGCCTGTATATCACAGCACGGACCTCCAGAACTGGGAGCAGCTTGGAAACGTGCTTGACCGCCCGTCGCAGCTTCCACTTAAGGACGCAACATCCTGGCTGGGCATTTACGCCCCCACAATCCGTTACAACGACGGTACCTTCTACATGATTACCACCAACGTGGGTAACGGCGGCAATTTCATGGTGTCCGCCACAAACCCGGCCGGCCCCTGGAGCGAGCCCATGTGGCTGGAGCAGCAGGGAATCGACCCTTCCCTTTATTTTGAGGACGGCACCTGCTACATGGTTTCCAACCCCGATGGCGTCATTACCCTATGCGAGATTGACCCTGCAACCGGAGCCACTCTCAGCCCTTCAAAAGCGCTTTGGACGGGTACCGGCGGCCGGTTCCCGGAAGGTCCGCACATCTACAAGAGGGGAGGGTGGTATTATCTCCTGATTTCCGAGGGCGGCACGGAACTGGCCCACAGGCTAACGATTGCCCGCAGCAAGAATATCTACGGCCCTTATGAGGCCAACCCTGCCAACCCCATCTTTACGCACTGCTCATTTGCAGCGCAAGAGAGCAATATCCAGGGCACCGGCCACGGAGACTTCTTCCAGGCTGCCGATGGTTCCTGGTGGATAACTTTCCTGGCTTACAGGCGCTATGGCGGTGATTTCCACCATCTTGGCCGCGAGACTTTCATAGCCCCGGTTTCCTGGAACGCCGATGGCTGGCCGGTAATAAATGATGGCAAGCCCGTAGCAGAAAGGATGGAAGTCCGTTTCCCTTCGCAGCCGGCACCTGTTGCCGATGCCAGCCGTTATTATGACTTCAAAGAGCCTCTTGGCCCGGAGTGGATACATATACAGGAGACTGTGCCGGAGAATTATTCCCTTGAAGGCGGTGTGCTCACCCTTCGCGGAACAGGCAAAGGCCTGGGCTGGGGCAGCGAAAGGCCTACGGCCCTTCTGCGCCGCCAGCAGGCAGCCGACTGCCTGTTCGGTACAGAGGTAAGCCTTGACGGAGCAGCAGAAGCGGGCTTGGCTGTTTACCAGATTTTCAATGGTTACGCTACTTTCACCGTGCGTAAATCTGCCGCCGGCTGCCAGGCCATTGTGAAATACCAGATCCGCGGCCTGGACAAGACAGAAGCGGTGGTTCCCCTTTCCGTCCCCAAGGCAAAACTGGAAGTAAAAGCCTGGGGAGACCACTATGAGTTCCTCCTTAATGGCAAGGAAATAACCCGTCTTGAGACCTCCCTCCTTTCTACAGAGGTCGTGGGCGGCTTTACCGGCGTTACCATCGGCCCCATGGCAATAGAAGGAACGGCCAAATTCAGCTATTTTAACTATAAGGAGAATTAACCATGAAACGCCTTGTCCTTACCCTGGTTGTAGCTGCGCTGGCACTGCCTTTGGCAGCCCAGACCGTGCCCTTTGACGACGGCTGGCGCTTTGCTTTTGGTAACGCCGCATCGCCGGAAAAGGACTTTGGCTGCGGAACGGAATACTTCAACTATTTTACAAAAGCGGCCTCTATTCACAATGAGGGGCCATATTCTCCAAAATTTGACGATTCTGCCTGGACTCCCGTCCAACTGCCCCATGACTGGGCGGTAGACCTTCCCTTCAGCGCCGATGCCAGCAGGAGCCACGGCTTCAAGACTGTCGGCTGGAAGTTCCCGGAAACCAGTGTGGGCTGGTATCGCAAGCACTTTACAGTGCCTGTCGATGCCAAAGGCAGCATGGTCTACGTCCGCTTCGACGGCATCTTCCGCGACTCCCAGGTTTGGGTGAACGGTTTCTGGCTGGGCGGCAACCGCAGCGGCTATACAGGTGCCAGCTATGAGATATCGGCATACCTTAACTTCGGGGCAGACAATGTTATAACTGTCCGTGCCGATGCTACCTATGAGGAAGGCTGGTTCTACGAAGGTGCGGGAATCTATCGGCACGCTTGGCTTACCATCGGAGAAGAAGAAAAGAAGTCTTGTAAGGACTTGCCAATCATCGAGTTAGACCCTGACCGGGGCATCATCGTTAACGGAGAGCGGGTGCAGCTTCGCGGAGTAAACCTGCATCAGGACCATGCCGGCGTAGGTGCCGCCATCCCCGATGCCCTCTATGCCTACAGGCTTAAAGAACTTAAAAAATACGGCGTAAACGCCATCAGGACTTCTCATAATCCGGCTTCTCCTGTGCTTCTGGACCTTTGCGACAGCCTTGGAATTTACGTGCTTGAAGAAACCCGTCTTATGGGTGTAAACGATGCCCATTTGGAGCCCCTTGGCGCCATGATAGAAAGGGACAGGCACCATCCAAGCGTAATAATGTGGGGCATCGGCAATGAAGAGTGGGGTATCGAGTGGAGCGACAAAGGAGAAGAGATTGCCCGCAGGATGACTGCCTTCTGCCACTCTGTGGATGCATCGCGTCCCGTAGTTGTTGCAACCAGCAGCGGCCCGGAGATTGTCAAAGGCGCCGATGTGGCCGGATACAACTACATCCTGCAGAATCCGGTAGAAAAGCACCGTGCAGACTTCCCTGAGCGCGTTGCCATTGGCACGGAAGAGACCTCCGGCTGCGGGACAAGGAGTATTTATTATGCCGGTGAAGCCGGCCGAATGCCGGCTAAAAACCGCTCAAAGCAGGGCCCTGACAGCATGTACAACTGCATAGAAAGGGGGCTCAAGTTCTATGAAGAGCGCCCCTGGCTTGGAGGCTTCTTCTACTGGACCGGCTTTGACTACCGCGGGGAACCGGACCCTCTGGTATGGCCCGCTACTGGCTCCCAGTTCGGTATCCTGGATTACTGCGGTTTCCCCAAGGACGAGGCCTTCTATATCAAGTCCTGGTGGACTTCAGAGCCAGTTTTGCATATACTCCCTCATTGGAATCTTGAAGGCCATGAAGGAGAAAAAATATCCGTCTGGGTTTACAGCAACTGCGATGAGGTAGCACTTTATGTGAACGGCCGCAACCTTGGCCGGAAGAAGATGCCAAGATACGGCCATCTTGAGTGGGACGCGGTTTTCCAGCCCGGCAAAGTCAGGGCCGTTGGCTACAAAAACGGCCGCAAGATAATGGAAGAAACCGTTTATACGGCCGGTGCGCCTGCTTCACTTGAGGCAGAGGCCGACAGGAGTGTTATCAAGGCCGATTCCCAGGACCTTTCCGTCATAAACATAGCTGTCCTGGATGCCAAGGGGCACTTTGCGCCCACAGCGAGAATCCCTGTCACGGTACAGGTAGAAGGCCCGGTCAGGATACTTGGCGCCGGTAATGGCGACAGCGCCTTTAAAGGCCGTGAGAGGCCCGCGGATGCATCGGCAAAAAGCTTTACGATAGACAGCTTCGGCGGACGCGCACAGTTCCTTATCCAGAGCACCGGAGAGGTGGGGAAGGCAACTGTCACCTTCAGCGGCGAAGGCGTCAAGGAGGCTGTAGTTAAATTGAATTTAAACAAGTAGCATGAAAAGATACATCGGCATAATAGCATTGGCAGTGCTTGCCCTTGCATGTGGCAAAAAAAGCAGCCAGATAAAGGTAGACGGCGAGGGCGCATGCATACGCCTTGAAGTCATCTCACCGGAAATCATCCGCGTAAGCGAAACCCCGGACGGGGTATTCCCTGACAGGGAATCCCTTGTTGTGCTGCCTCAGGAAGGCTTTTCTGATTACACCGTGGAACAGACAGAAGGGGCAGTCCGCGTTATAACTTCCAAACTGATCGCACAGGTAGACAAGGCCTCTGCCACTGTAGCTTTTTTCCGTGCCGATGGTACCCCGCTTGCAACCGACGGCCGCGCCTCCTTCAAGCCCATAAATGTAGAGGATAAGGATGCCTGGAGCACTGCAGTAAGCTTTGCCTCTGAGCCGGAAGAGGCCTTTTATGGCCTTGGGCAGCATCAGGCCGGGGAATTCAACCACGCCGGCCGCAGCGAGGAACTCTTCCAGTACAACACCAAGGTAAGCGTGCCCTTTGTGGTTTCCAACAAGGGTTACGGCCTTCTATTTGACGCATATTCCCTTTCCCGGTGGGGTAATCCAGAGCCTTACATGCAGCTTGGCAAAGCCTTCAAGCTCTTTGATAAAAACGGCCGGGAGGGCGCCCTCACCGGTACTTATGTTACGGCACAGGGCCAGCCGCTTGTCCAGAGGGAAGACAGTCTTTACTATGAGAACGAATTTGCTGTAAAGAACCTTCCAAAGATTGCCCTTAACGGCAGCAAGGTGGTTTACGAGGGCTATATCCAGGCACCGGAAACAGCTGATTATCACTTCATTCAGTACTATGCCGGCTTCCAGCGTACTGTTATAGGCGGCAAGGAAGTAATGTCCCGCCGCTGGCGTCCGGCCTGGAACCCCAACAGCTACAAATACGTAGTCCGCCTGGAAAAGGACGTAAAAACTCCTATCCGCATAGAGTGGGAGCCGGACGGCGATGTCTCTTACATCGGCCTTAGGGTGGCGGACCATAAGGCAGAACCGCAGGGACGCATAAGTTTCTGGAGCGAGTTTGAGCCTCAGCTGGATTACTATTTCATTGCCGGTGACAATTATGACGGCGTAATAAAGGGCTACAGAAAGCTCACAGGTAAGGCCCAGGTAATGCCCAAATGGGTGCTTGGCTTCTGGCAGAGCCGTGAGCGCTATTCCACTCAGGAAGACCTGGTGGAAACCCTCACGGAGCTTCGCCGCAGGCATATTCCCGTGGACAATATAGTCCAGGACTGGCAGTACTGGGAAGACGACCAGTGGGGCAGCCACAACTTTGACGCCACCCGTTACCCGGACCCTGAGGCGATGCTGGACAGCGTCCATGCCCTTAACGGCCGCTTCATGATTTCCGTATGGCCCAAATTCTACACCAATACAGACAATTACAAGGAGCTTAAAGCCGCAGGCTACGCATATACCCACGCCGAGGACGACGGCCTTGTAGACTGGCTGGGTCATCCTACAACCTTCTACGATGCTTATTCCAAAGGCGGCCGGGAGATGTTCTGGCGCCAGATGGACGATGCCCTTTACACTAAGTTCGGACGCAAGATTGACGCCTGGTGGATGGACGCATCGGAACCCAATTTAAGGGACTGCCTGCCGATGGATTACCAGAAATGGCTTCTTACTCCTACGGCCCTTGGCCCTTCTACGGAGTACCTTAACGCCTATGCCCTTATGAACGCACAGGCCATTTATGAGGGCCAGAGGAGCGTGGACCCTGACAAGCGCGTATTCCTTCTTACCCGCAGCGGTTTCGCGGGGCTTCAGCGCTACAGCACAGCCACATGGAGTGGCGATATAGGTACTTCATGGACCGACATGCGCACGCAGATGGCCGCAGGCCTTAATTACAGCATGAGCGGCATCCCGTTCTGGGGAATGGACATCGGCGGCTTCTCTGTAATGAGCAAATTCTACGACAAGGCCAATGAGCCCGAGTGGCAGGAACTCCAGACTAGGTGGCACCAGTTCGGCGCCTTTGTGCCTCTGTTCCGCACACACGGCCAGTGGCCGCGCAGGGAGCTTTGGAACATCGCTCCGGAAGGCTCACAGACCTATGAGAGCATACTTTACTATATGCGCCTGCGCTATCGCCTGATGCCTTATCTATACTCCGTTGCAGGTGCAGTCAACACCGACGATGCTACCATGATGCGCGGCCTGCCAATGGATTATCCGGATGACCCCCAGGTGCGTGACCTCTCTGACCAGTGGATGCTGGGCCCGGCCCTGATGCCATGCCCGGTTTACGAATACAAGGCCCGCAGCCGCGACGTTTACTTCCCGGAGGGCGGCTGGTACGATTTTTATACCGGTTCCTATATCGCCGGCGGTCAGCACCTTACCGCTTCCGCCCCGTATGAGAGAATGCCGCTGTACGTACGTGCTGGCAGCATTGTTCCCATCGGCAAAGAGATGGAATGGACAGACCAGTACACTGACGACGAACTCCTGATCCTGGTTTATTCCGGTGCCGATGCCAATTTTACCCTTTACCAGGATGACGGCCTCAGCTACGGCTACGAAAGGGGAGAGTGCTCCAAGGTGGAATTCTATTGGAATGACGGCACAAAAACCCTCAGCATCGGCGCAAGGGAAGGCTCTTATCCCGGAATGCCCTCAAGTATAATGATGAGGATAGTTGTTGTCAGCCCGCAGGAGCCCTTCGCCTTTGACCCTGACACTGCAGGCAACAGGGTGGTCGCTTACATCGGCAATCCAGTAAATTTGAATTTTAATTAAGGTATATGATAAAGTTTTTTAATCCGGTCAGGAGCATTCTTGCCGCCGCCCTTCTTTTAGCAGGGACCTCATTCGCTTTTGCGGGAGACCTGAAAGTGGCACATGTGTTCTCTGACCACGCTGTGCTGCAGCGGGAAACATCGGCCCCCGTATGGGGCTGGGGAAAACCCGGAGCAAAGGTTACAGTTAATACTTCCTGGGACGGGAAGACCACCAGCGCCACTGTAGCAAAGGACGGTTCATGGCGCGTTAAGGTTACAACTGGCAAGGCCGGAGGCTCTTACGCTATTACCGTTCGCAGCGGCAAGGAAAGCGTCACAATAAGCGACGTGGCCTTTGGAGAGGTATGGCTTTGCAGCGGCCAGTCCAATATGGAAATGCCGATGCGCGGTTTTGGCTTCCAGGAAATAGAAGGCTTCCGCGAGCATCTTCTGGAAGCATCGGAATATGCCTCCCGCATACGTATATTCAACATTAAGGCCGATACCACCCATGTTGCGCAGGCAGATGTGCAGGCCACCTGGCAGTACACGCAGCCGGATGTTTTCTGCGAATCTTCGGCAGTAGGCTATCTCTTTGCAAAGAGGCTTACCAAGAACCTGGATGTGCCCGTTGGCATAATAGTAAACGCCTGGGGCGGCAGCCGCATAGAGCCGTGGATGAGCTGGGAGGCGGTAGAGCAGGCTGGCGTTTCGGAAGAAGAACTTAAGACCATCAAAGCCCTTCATGAGCGTGCCGGCGGCTGGCCGCAGAGTACTGCTACATGCTGGAACGGCCGCGTACTGCCTGTTGCCGGATACCCGATAAAAGGTATAATCTGGTATCAGGGCTGTTCAAACATCGGCCAGGACTGCTATGACAAGCTTCAGACCTCTATGGTAAAGCTATGGCGTGAGGCCTGGGGCCTTGGCGACATCCCCTTCATTTACGCCCTTCTTGCTCCTTACGAGCATGGGGATGTAAACGGCCGCTGGCGCCCGCGCTTTGTGCGTACCCAGATGGATGCCTTGAAGACTACTCCCAACTCTTATGCAGTTTGCACAGAGACTTTGGGAACCGATATTACTGTGCATCCTCCTTATAAACAGGAAGTTGCAGACATGATGGCCATGCGGGCCCTTAATTGCGCCTACGGCCAGTCTCTTGGCATTACCCTTGACTATCCGGAGCCCAAGGACATAGAATATCTTGAAGACGGCCGGGTAAAAATCAAGTTTACCAACGTGTGGAGCAACCTTATGAGCATTTCTTCAAGGGATGTGCGCGGTTTTGAACTGGCCGGCGAAGACAGGGTCTTCCATCTGGCACAGGCCCAGGTAGACTGGGACGGCGAGACAGTTTATGTCCAGTGTGCCGATGTCCCCAAGCCTGTTGCAGTGCGTTACAGCTTCCGCAACTGGATGGGCTCTAATTTGCAGACTTCTTACGGAATTCCTGTCCCGCCTTTCCGTACAGACGATTGGAATGAATAAAATCAGGTGAGATTATGTATAAAAAGACATTATTGAAAATGACTTCTGTAGCATTTGCAGCCGCAGCCCTTTCTTCTTGCGGCGGTGACAAAGAGGTAAAAGTTATTCCGGCCGATGCCGACGTAGAGGCCAAGGTAGAAAGCGTACTCAAGGGCATGAGCCTTAAGGATAAGGCCGGCCAGATGGTCCAGCTTAATATCTCCGTCCTTGAGGACGAAACCCGCGAGGCCATAGACCCCGCCAAACTGGACAAAATCATAGGGGAGTACCGCGTTGGTTCCATCCTTAACGTGATGCACGATGCCGCCCACAGCCGTGAGCACACCGCCGCAATGGTTAAGCAGATTCAGGACAAGAGTATGGAAAGCATCGGCATACCATGTATTTATGGTTTGGATATGATCCACGGTGCAACATACCTGACCGACGGTTCATTCTATCCGCAGGAGGTGAATATCGCTGCAACCTTCAACCGTGTGTATGCCCGTCAGCTGGGCGCCGCAATGGCTTATGAAACCCGTGCCGCACAGGTTCCGTGGGTGTTTTCTCCGGTAATGGACCTTGGCCGTGATCCCCGCTGGCCGCGTATCTGGGAAAGCTTCGGAGAAGATCCTTTCCTGCAGGCAGAAATGGCCCGTGAAGAGACTGTGGCCATTCAGGGTGCTGACCCTAATCATATCGACCTTGAGCATGCAGCCGTTTCCATCAAGCATTTCATGGGTTATGGCGTTCCTGCTTCAGGCAAGGATCGTACCCCCGCCTACATCGCAGAAAATGACCTTCGCGAGAAGTTCTTTGCGCCCTTCCTGGCCTGCTTTAAGGCCGGTGCGCTTACCGCAATGGTAAACTCTGCTTCTATCAACGGTATCCCCACCCATGCAAACAAGACACTTCTTACCGGTTGGGTAAAGGAGCAGCTTGGCTGGGACGGAATGCTTGTTACCGACTGGGCCGACATCGACAATCTCTTCAACCGTGACCATGTTGCCGCCAACAAACGTGAGGCCGTTGCAATGGGCATCAATGCAGGTATCGACATGATTATGGATCCTTATGACCCTGAGTGCGTTAACGACCTTGTTGCCGTTGTAGAGTCCGGCGACGTTCCTATGTCACGTATAGACGACGCCGTACGCCGCATCCTGCGCCTGAAGGTGCGTCTAGGCCTCTTTGAGAATCCTCTCTGGGAGCATGATTACAAAGACTTCGCCTGCGAGCGTTTTGCAAAGGAGTCTTACGCTGCTGCCGTAGAGTCTGAGGTTCTTCTTAAGAATGATGGAATCCTGCCTCTCAAGGGCTCTGAGCGTATTCTGGTCACCGGCCCTAATGCCAACTCCCTGCGTACCATTAACGGTGGTTGGAGCTATACCTGGCAGGGTAATGCCGATGCTTATGTTCCCCAGTACAATACTATCTACGAGGCCCTGAAGGCCCGCTTCGGCAAGGTTAGCTACGAGCCCGGCGTCGTTTACAGCAACAATCCTGACTGGCAGGCAGAAGATGCTTCCGGCATAGCCCGCGCCGTAGCAGCAGCCCATGCGGCCGATGTCATTGTGGCTTGCGTGGGTGAGAACTCTTACTGCGAGACTCCCGGCAACATGGATGACCTTAACCTTTCCGCCAACCAGAAGGCTCTGGTAAAGGCTCTTGCCGCTACCGGAAAGCCTGTTATCCTTGTGCTTAACGAGGGCCGTCCCCGCCTTATCGGAGACATCGAACCTCTTGCAAAGGCTGTTATAGACATTATGCTGCCTTCCAACTACGGTGGCGATGCCCTTGCAGCCCTTATGGCCGGTGACGAGAACTTCTCCGGACGCCTGCCGTTCACTTATTCCAAGCATATCAACGCCCTGCATACCTATGACTACAAGGTTTCAGAGCATCGCGATACGATGGAGGGTTCATACAACTACGACGCCGTAATGGACGTTCAGTGGCCCTTCGGACACGGTCTCAGCTACACCAGCTTCGAGTACAGCAATCTGTCCGTCATTGCCGGCTCTGACCGGCAATCCTTCAAAGCCGGCGACGTTCTTAAGGTTTCAGTAGACGTAAAGAATACCGGTGCCGTGGCTGGCAAGGAAGCTGTGCTTGTTTACAGCTCAGACCTTGTGGCTTCCCTTATTCCGGATGTGAAGCGCCTGCGTGCCTTCGAGAAGATTGCCCTTGAGCCTGGCCAGACTCTTACCGTTTCCTTTGAGATTCCGGCTTCGGCCCTTGCATTTGTGGGTACAGACGGCAAATGGCGTCTGGAGAAGGGCGACTTCCGCATCAGCTGCGGCGGCCTGTCTGCAATGGTTAACTGCACTGAGACAAAAATTTGGGACACTCCTAATATTTAGATAGCAACTGTCGTTCACGAGGACACGGGCGTCCACGGGTTTAAAAGTACAGTTGTTATCTTAAAACAATAACATTGAATGATAGAAGATTTTAAGAGAGAGGTTAAGTCTAATCTTACAGAAAATATACTTCCTTATTGGCTTGCGCTGAAGGATCCGGAGGGTGGCTTTTACGGAGAGGTTACGTCTGGAGGTACCGTCCTGCGGGACGCTCCGCGCGGCGTAATCCTTAACGCCCGGATTATCTGGTCTTTTGCCGCTGCTTATCAGGCTATTCCGGACAAAGACTACCTGCTTGCGGCCATCCATGCCAAGGACTGGTTCCTAAAGCATTTCTGTGACCACAAGTACGGCGGTGTCTACTGGTCTGTTAACGCCGACGGCTCCCGTCTGGATGCCAAGAAGCAGCTCTACGCCCAGGGCTTTGCAATCTACGGGCTGTCAGAGCTTTACAAGGTTACCCATGACGACGAAGTCCTAAAGGCTGCCGTTAACATCTACCGTGTGGTTGAGGCTCATTTTGCTGATGCGGCCAATGGGGGCTACATAGAGGCTCTTGCGCGCGACTTTTCTCCGCTGGACGACATGTCACTGTCGGCCCACGATATCAATGCCGACAAGACAATGAACTCGCATCTTCATATCCTTGAGGCTTATGCTAATCTTTATACTGCCTGGCCCGATGCCGGCCTGAAAAAGGCCGTAGAGGCCCTTCTGGACATCATCGGCACAAAGGTCATGGATGAAGCCGGGCACTTGCAGCTTTACTTTAAACGTGACTGGAGCGTGCTCCCGGGCGGCGTTTCCTACGGACATGACATAGAGACTTCCTGGCTGGCCCTGGAATGCGCTTTTGCGCTCAAGGACCAGGCTGTAGTGGATCGCGTCCGCCCCTGGGCTTTCGCCATGGGCCTTGCAGGCAACGAAGGCCTTCTCCCGGACGGCTCCATGCGTTACGAGCAGCTCGTCATGCCCGACTCTGATCGGGTATCTTATGACGATTCCCGCCAATGGTGGGTCCAGGCCGAAACCGTTGTCGGCAACCTCTGGCTCTGGAAATATCACGAAGGTCTTTCGAGCTCTTCTTCTGTCATTTCGGACTCTTCTTCTGTCATTTCGGACTCTTCTTCTGTCATTTCGAGCGAAGTCGAGAAATCTCAATTCCTATTAAATGCTATCGCAGCGTGGAACTATATCAAAAATAATTTGGTAGATAGTGAAGGAGGCGAATGGTGGTGGGCCATCCTGCCGGACGGAAGCATAGACAAAGCCAACCCTAAGGCCGGCTTCTGGAAATGCCCCTACCACAACACCCGCATGTGCCTCCAGGTCATGACTTTGATATAATCCCAAAATAAATTATATTTGTAAGCCAAGCATTAAAGAACACATAACACAGAAACATAATGTCAAAAGTAAAACTCTCAGAGAAAATTGGTTATGGACTTGGAGACGCCGCAGCCGGCGGAATCACCTGGAAGGTAATGTCTATCGCATTCCCCCTGTTCTTCACCAATATCTTCGGCCTCACGGTAGCAGACACCGCAACCCTCATGCTCGTAGCCCGTCTGTTCGACGTAGTCACAGACCCTATCATGGGCGCCATCGCAGACCGTACCCGTTCACGCTGGGGAACCTATCGGCCCTGGCTTATATTCGGAGCAATTCCTCTGGGTCTTGTGTTCGCCCTACTGCTTTACACCCCGGACTTTGGCCCTGTAGGCAAACGCATCTATGCTTATACAATGTATTTGCTGATGATGGTGGTTTACACCGCGGTGAATGTACCTTATGGTTCTCTGCTTGGCGTTATGACAGATGATGACAATGAGAAAAACCAGTTCTCTTCTTACCGAATGGTAGGAGCATATGCAATGGGCTTCATTACCTTGCTGTCCTTCCCTTATCTTCAGAAAATGGTAGGCGGTTCGGAGGCTCATCAGTACGCTGTACTGGGTGTTATCCTTGGCGGTCTTGCAGCCCTTGGTACCCTGGCCTGCGGCCTTCTCACAAAAGAACGCCTGAAGCCGGTACGCGCAGAGAAATTCTCTTTCAAGCCCTTTGCAGACCTTTTCCGCAACAAACCCTGGATTTATCTTACCCTCATAGGTATCTGCACCAATTTCTTTAACGGGTTCCGCTATGCTGTAGCAGGTTACCTCCTGCAGTACTGCCTTAAGGGAGAAGTCACTTTCTCCGGGCTTATCATAAGCTACACCGTGTTCATGACCTTCGGAGAGGTTACATGTATGATATTCGGTGGCCTGTCCCCTAAATTCACCCAGTGGGCCGGCTCCAAGAAAAAGGCCTTCTTTTGGGCTGCGATTATTTGCGCCGTGACTTCAATCGCCTTCTTCTTCATCCCGATGGATCCGTCCTACATCTGGCTTATGATCCTGATGGTTATCCTCACTTCCGTCGGAATTGGCATTTATTCTCCTCTGCTTTGGTCTATGTATGCCGATGTTGCAGATTACGCGACGCAGAAGAACGGCACCTCGTCCACAGGCCTGATATTCTCTTCCGGAACCATGTCACAGAAGTTCGGTTCTGCCATCTCCGGCGCCCTTGTGGCCCTGCTGCTCGGTATCGCCGGCTTCATTTCCGGTACCGACGCCAACGGAGAAACGGTGGTTACAATAACAAATGAGGCCTCCGTCCAGAATATGATTTGGGCCCTGTTTTCACTCTTCCCCGCAGCCATCGCCCTTCTCATAATCCTCCTCCTCAAACTCTATCCTATCAAGAAGTAGGCGTTTTGCGGTAGCTGGTG
>OMVB01000032.1 GCA_900314395.1 uncultured Prevotellaceae bacterium
TGATCCGGATGGAAAGCCATCGGAAAAACACATCAACCTTATGAATCAGTTTCTTAAACACTTCCGGAAAAATCTGAACGCAAATATAATAAGCAATTGAGAAAAAACCGTTATATTTAGGAACTAAAAAATAAAACCATGTCTATCAGAATTTCTCTCATCTTAGGAATTACCACGGTAGCAGCCCTTCTGGGCGCATGTGGAACGCCGGAAACCAAAACCATCGGAACAAGAACAGAGGCCCTGCCCGATGCCGCCTGGGCCTGCTCAGAGTGGATTTCAGCCGCCGATGCCCCCGTGGTAGATTACATTGTCACAAACAGCGACGAGCCGCAGAGCCGGTCGGCCGATGGCGCCAGCTGGTTCGTCCTGCCACTGAAAAACCAGGGCAAGATAGCATCGGCAAAATGGATGACAACAAGCCTTGGCGTAAACCGCCTTTTTGTAAACGGCAAACCGGTGGGACGCGAATTCCTGAAGCCCGGATTCACCCATTACGAAAAGACCAAATACTCATTTACTTACGATATAACTGAGGCGCTTGACAAGGCAAAGGAGGGAGAGAACATCCTCGCTGCCCAGGTAACCCCCGGCTGGTGGGCAGACAAGATTCTGACCCCCGGTGGCCTCAAGGGCATGATAGGAGAAAAATGTGCCTTCCGCGCAGTTCTGGAAGTGGTTTATGCCGATGGTTCCAGGGCCACCATCGGTACGGATACAAAGAATTGGAAAGCGGGCATAGCCGGCCCGGTAAAACATGCATCCATCTTTGACGGAGAGGAATACGATGCGCGAGAAAAACAGGGCTACGAGTGCCTGGAAAGCCTGAAAGATCCGGTTGTAAACACAGAGTTCAAAGGAGAAATCCTACCCTCTGCCGGAGCTGAAGTATACCTGCGGGAAGACCTTGCTATGGCCCCTGTCAAAGCCTATGTCTGGGACGGAATCACAGGTGCCGTAGAATCTGAAACAAAGGAAGAACAAGAGTACGGAAAAATAAACATCGTCCGTGAATACGCCGCAGGGGAGAGCATCACCCTCAATCCCGGAGAGACGCTGGTAGTAGACTTCGGGCAGAACGCCGCCGCTGTGCCAAGTTTTGTTT
Source organism: uncultured Prevotellaceae bacterium (assembly GCA_900314395.1). GTDB lineage: Bacteria > Bacteroidota > Bacteroidia > Bacteroidales > UBA932 > Cryptobacteroides. The sequence goes on from OMVB01000032.1 coordinate 1,106, forward strand.
TCAAGGCCGATGCCGGCACCGTCCTCACCTGCCTTCCTTCTGAGATTCTGAACGACGGCAACGGAGCCGTAAAACGTGGAATGGACGGCCCGGAGGGCAGTTGTCACAGGGATAACCTGAGAATCGCCAAAAACGGAGTCAGAAATGTCTACACCTTTGCCGGTAGTGAAGACTTTGAAGAATACTATCCGCAGTGCACATTCTTCGGATACCGGTACATATCGGTATCGGCATCGGACAAAGTAACCATAAAAAAGATAGAATCCATACCGGTAAGTTCAATTACAAAGGAAATCGAAACCGGGAAGCTCACAACGGGCAACGACCTTATCAATCAGCTGATTTCCAATGTGATATGGGGCCAGCGGTCCAATTACCTGTCGGTTCCTACAGACTGCCCGCAGCGCAACGAGCGCCTTGGCTGGACGGCGGATACACAGGTATTTACAGAAACCGGAACCTTCTTTGCCAACACAGACGCCTTCTTCCATAAGTGGATGCGGGACATTAGGGATTCGCAGAGCCCGCAGGGCGGCTTCCCCGGAGTTGCACCCAAAGCGCAGTACGGCTGCGAACCAACAAGTATGATGCGCCTTGGCTGGGCCGATGCCGGCGTAATCGTGCCCTGGACCATCTGGAAGCAGTTTGGAGAAAAGTCCATAATAGATGAAAACTGGGAAGCGATGGACCGCTATATCTCCCACATAGAAGATACAAAATATGACCATGCTGCCCTAGCCTCTGAAAATGGCAACTACCAGTGGGCGGACTGGCTTAGCTACGAGCCCCTTGAAAGCTGCAGCGGCAGGGCCTGGCAAAACCGCAAGGACACAGAAGAATACTGGTGCTACCTGGGCGCTTCTTATTGGGTATTTGATGCAGAGAAAATGGCCGATATGGCCGCCGCCACCGGCCGCGACGCCGCAAGGTTCAAAACGATGGCAGAAGAGGCCCGCAGCTATATCCGCGAACGTTTTCTTAATGCCGATGGTACCTTTAAGCTGGACATCTTGAACACCATGCAAACCCCGGCACTCTTCGCCCTCAGGAACAATATCCTTGAAGGGGAGGCCAAAGAGGCCATGATTGCGCGGTTGCGTGAGAACTTCGCAGCCCACGACGGCTGCCTGCAGACCGGCTTCCTTGGAACATCCATCCTAATGGGAACCCTTACAGAGTGCGGCCTGGCCGATGTCGCCTACAACCTTCTTTTCCAGCGCAAGAACCCCAGCTGGCTGTATTCGGTAGACAACGGGGCAACCACAATCTGGGAACGCTGGAACAGTTATACAATAGAAAACGGCATGGGGCCGCAGGGAATGAACAGCTTCAACCACTATGCCTACGGCTGCGTCTGCCAATGGATTTGGGAAACGGCCGCCGGCATATCCGCCGATACCGCAGAGCCCGGCTTCAAGCACATCATAATGAAGCCGGTTCCGGACAAGCGTCTTGGCAGCCTGGATGCAGAATACAAGTCTGCAGCGGGTCTTATCAAGAGCTCCTGGAAGTATGAAGGGGAAGACTGGGTATGGAACTTTTCTATTCCTGAAGGAGCTACGGCATCCGTAATCCTTCCAGGCAGTGAAGAGGTTAAAGCATACACCGCAGGAAGCTATTCTGTAAGAGTCTCCGCTAACTAAGCTGCAGGGTAAGTGAGATAAAATCCTCTACGGAGAGGCGCTCCGGGCGCAGCTCAAAGACAGGCTGGGCGGTGAATGAAGCCAGGGCTTCTTCTCCCCAGCCTTCTTTTTCCGCTTTCTGCTTTATAAGCGGTTTAAGGGAATTGCGAAGCGTTTTGCGGCGCTGCCCGAAGGCTGTTTTAACTACCGTTTTAAACATGGTCTCATCGCAGCCCAGTGTTTTGCGCGCTCCGCGGCGGAGCCTTATAACGGCCGATTGTACCTTGGGCGGGGGAGCGAAGCAGCCGGAGCCCACGGTAAAGAGGTATTCGATGTCGTACCAGGCTTGCAGCAGGACAGAAAGGATTCCGTAGGTTTTGCTGCCGGGGCCCTCTGCGATGCGTTCCGCCACCTCTTTCTGAATCATGCAGACCACCTCCGGGATTCTCTCCCGATAGTCCAGGATCTTGAAGAAAATCTGGGACGAAATGTTGTACGGGAAGTTGCCGATCACGCAGAAATTACCCTTGAAAAATGCGTCCGGGGACACCCTCAGGAAGTCTCCCAGCACCACCCTTCCGGGGGCTTCCGGGAAATGAGTCAAAAGATAGTCAACTGATTCAGCGTCAATTTCCACCGCTTTAAGGTTCACGTCGCTGCGCTGCAACAGGTACTGCGTAAGGACGCCCATTCCGGGGCCTACTTCCAGCACGTCGCCGGCGGCATCGGCCTTAAGAGCATCCACAATTGCCTTGGCGATACTCTGGTCTGTCAAAAAATGTTGGCCCAAGGCCTTTTTTGCTCTAACTTCCATGGTGCAAAGAAAAGTCTGGTGCAAAAGTACGATTTTAAATTGTAAAGTTGTACTATTCTATCGTTTGCCTCTGTTTAAAAAACGCAAGAGTGTTACAGTTTTTTTCTAGCTCTTATTTCTCCCCGGCGCTTAATTGTAAAATTCTTTAAGGGAAACGTCACAAAAGAATAGTAATCATTTTCAGTCAGATTGAACATAATTATTTTGATTTCGTTGTCAACGTACATGTAATGCCGCCTATTTTTCTTGATTTTTATTTTTATACTGCATGACGTGAACTCGAATAACTTGTCATCTACGGAATCCTCTGATATTTCCCTTAATCCGTTTTTATCTATTGTTTTCCAGTTATTCCAATTATCATCCTGAATGATTGCAATCCCACGATGTTTAGTATACAAGAAAAGCCTATTATTTCCGATATTCTCTGTTCTTTCTAGTTCCTTAATAGGT
>OMVB01000083.1 GCA_900314395.1 uncultured Prevotellaceae bacterium
GCCGGATTATTTGCACATTCCTCCTTTTCCCGGGGGGATAACGCAACAGATGGCGTAATTAATTGACTGAGGCTGCCGCAGTTCCCCCTTGAGAGCATGAAAAAACTGGTTCATCCGACGCCTACGCATTTGCCGGATGAAAAATGTGGTTAAATTCGTCTCAGTGTGGCGAAATTTGTCGTAAATAAGAGTATATTTGCCGATTGAAAACAATATTTGAAGTGATGAAAAAGATAGCTGTTTACACCATAACTTCCGGGCTTCACGACGAGAAGGCAATCAAGTTTTTGTCCGATTCTTTTTTGAAAGGTATATTTCCCGATGCCTTCAGGAACGGGAAAACCCCAGATGAGGTTGGGGTAGAGGCAGAGGGCCCAGAGGCGGGGTATGATTACGAGGGCGGGGACTTCGGCTCTTTCGGGACGCATGCCCTGGATTTGATTTATGTGCGAACAGGTGGCGCAGAGGGCATTTTCAAGGCCCTGCTGCCGGACCTTCAGAAGAAAAACATCTATGGTGCAAACGGCCGTACAAAGCCATTTTATCTGCTGACTTCCGGGGCAAGCAACTCGTTGGCGGCTTCTTTGGAAATCCTTTCTTTCCTGCGTCAGCAGGGGCTTGCGGGCGAAGTCCTTCACGGAAGCAACGAATATGTATCCGGCCGCATCGGCACACTGTGCAAGGCAGCGATGGCAATTGAAAAAATGCAAGGGATGACTCTTGGCATCGTCGGCAAACCGTCGGACTGGCTCATATCAAGCCATGCCGACCCGGAAGCGCTCGGCAACAAACTCGGCCTCAAGCTGTTGGATATTCCGATGGAGGAGATGGTCGAGGCTGTCAAGGCCACCCGGAGGCCGGCCGTCTCGGCAGAAGACCTGCTTCATACCAAAGCAATCAGCAAAGAGCCCGATGCCGCCATTGCTGAAAAGGTGCGGGAGGCGCTGCCCGGGGCAAGGCAAATCCACGAAGCGCTTAGGACAATCGTAGAAAAATATCACCTTAATGCGCTCACGCTCAGGTGCTTCGACCTCTTGACGGCCGTCGGCAACACAGGCTGCCTTGCACTCGCTTCAATGAATTCCGATGGCGTACCGGCCTCCTGTGAGGGCGATGTCCCGGCCCTGCTTTCCATGATGATTGCGCAGGCGGCGACCGGCAAAACCGGCTTCCAGGCCAACCCGGCGCGCATTGACGTAAATACCGGGGAAATGCTGTTCGCGCACTGCACGGTGCCCTTCAACATGGTTTCCGGCTACTGCTACGACACGCATTTTGAGTCCGGAATTGGCGTGGGGATTCACGGCGAACTGCCGCTTGGCCCGGTGACTGTTTTCAAGGTTTCCGGAGACCTTTCAAGGTGTTTTGCCGCCGACGGCGACCTGCTTCGCAACCAGTACGAGCAGAATCTCTGCCGCACGCAGGTGGTCCTGAAGCTGCGCCCCGAAGAGGCCCGGTACTTCCTGACGGAACCTATTGGTAATCACCACATTATCATACCGGGACACCACGCGGCCCTGCTGGAACATATTGTAAAGTCCCTGTAACGGCGGATGAACCACCTTGGAGAATTAATTTCGCTTCTGGTAGCGGTTTCCTGGACGGTTACGGCCCTGTTCGCAGATAAGGCCAGTCACCGTCTGGGCGCGATGACGGCCAACGTCCTGCGCCTTGTGCTGGCAGTGTTTTTCCTGGGCGTATTGCTATGGTTTACAGTTGGTTACCCCTATCCGGTCTATGCCGGAGGAAAGGCCTGGCTGTGGCTTTCACTCTCTGCCCTGGTGGGCTACCTTTTCGGGGACTGGTGCCTTTTCAACAGCTATCTGTGGATTGGCGCGCGGTTCGGGCAGCTTTTCATGACGCTTGCCCCGCCGATTGCCGCGATTGCCGGCTGGGCAATTCTTGGCGAGACTCTTTCGTGGAAGGCGATTCTGGCCATGGCGGTGACTCTTAGTGGTATTGCGATTTCGATTCTGGTGCGTGGCGGTGGCGGGCGGCTGTCGTTTTCCCTGCCGCTGAAGGGTATCCTTTTGGGCCTCGGGGCCGGCCTGGGCCAGGGTGTGGGGCTTGTCCTGAGTAAGGTGGGGTTGGAGTTTTATTCTGCCGATGTCCCTGCCGATGCTGCCGGTACGATGGAGCCGATGCTGCCTTTTGCATCCACGATGATCCGTGCGATTGTGGGCGGGGTCGGTTTCCTTGTCCTGCTCAGTTTGCAGCGGGGCCTTCCGCGGCTGCGGGCCGCCGTGAAAGACCGCACGGGGATGCGTTACGCGCTGATTATGACTTTGTTCGGGCCGGTTGTGGGTGTGTCGCTGTCGCTGATGGCCGTGCGATACACCGATGCTGGAATTGCTTCTACGCTTATGGCTCTTACGCCGGTGCTTATTTTGATTCCCTACGCGTTTATTTACAAGCAGCGGATTAAGCCCAAGGAGGTGCTGGGTGTCCTCGTGAGTCTCCTTGGCGTTGCCCTGTTCTTCCTATTGTAGTTTTTTGCCGTGGACCGCGGCTGCTCCCCATTTCACTTGGTCCGCGCAAATAATTGTGGAATAAAAAATATTGCGTATCTTTGCAGCCCCGATAATTGGGATAACATATTTTAGTGGAAAGATTTGGCTGCTTGCAACCACGTTAAAAGAATGCTAAAATGAATTACTTATTTACATCCGAATCCGTTTCAGAAGGCCATCCGGACAAGGTGGCCGACCAGATTTCTGACGCAATCCTTGACGAATTCCTTCGTCAGGACCGTCATGCCAAAGTGGCCTGTGAGACATTCTGCTCCACAGGTCTTGTAATTGTAGGCGGGGAAGTCCGCTCGGACGACGCCTATGTAGACATCCAGGAAACCGTACGCAAAGTCATCGCAAGAATCGGCTACAACAAGGCAGAATACATGTTCGATGCCAATTCCTGCGGCGTACTCTCTGCAATCCATGAGCAAAGCGCAGACATTAACAGAGGCGTTGTACGCGAAAACCCTGAAGACCAGGGCGCCGGAGACCAGGGAATGATGTTCGGCTACGCCTGCCGTGAGACAGAGGACTTCATGCCCCTGCCGCTCGCACTGTCTCACCTGACGCTCAGGACACTCACGGAAATCCGCCGCGAAGAACCCTCGCTTATGCCTTACCTGCGCCCGGACTCAAAGGCGCAGTTCACCATCGAATACGATGGCGACACGCGCCAGCCTGTACGCATACATACAATTGTGCTCTCCACCCAGCACGACGAGTTTGTTAAGGCCGATGCCGACGTGGATATTGCCACAGCCGAAAAGGCAATGCACGACACTATCACCAGCGACGTGCGCAACATCCTGATACCTAGGGTTATAGCTCAGCTTCCTGCGCAGACCGCCGCCCTTTTTGACGGCAACTTCATCCTGCACGTAAACCCCACCGGAAAGTTCGTCATCGGCGGCCCTGCGGGCGACACCGGACTCACCGGCAGGAAGATAATCGTGGATACCTACGGAGGCCGCGGCGCCCACGGCGGTGGCGCCTTCTCCGGGAAGGACCCGTCCAAGGTGGACCGCAGCGCCGCATATGCCGCAAGGTACATCGCCAAGAACCTTGTAGCGGCAGGCGTGGCAGACGAGCTCCTGGTCCAGATTTCCTATGCCATCGGCGTGGCAAAACCGGTAAGCATCTATGCAAACAGCTACGGCACCGCCCACAATAAGATATCGGACAGTGAGATAGCCCGCAAAATAGGCCAGCTCTTTGACCTGCGCCCCGCGGCCATCATCAAAAAATTCGGCCTGGAAAACCCGATTTACGGCCCGACGGCGGCTTACGGCCACATGGGCAGGAAGCCTTACACGCAAGAAGTTGAAATGCGCCGGGAAGGCAAGACAATCCGCAAAAAAGTTCAGTTTTTCGGATGGGAGCTTCTGGATTCGACAGAAGCTGTCAAAAAGGCCTTCAACATCGGCTAAAAACCTAAATTACAATTATTTACACGGGCTGAGGGGTAAAACCTGCGGCCCTTTTTTATTTTATTTTTATAATAAAACGATTTTCTTTTTGCAGATTTCTCCGATTAATGTAATTTTGCGGCCGGAAACAGGATATTCATACAACTCATTTATATCTATGAAACATTCTATTAAGTTTGCAGTGCTCGCTGTCATCTCCATGATAGCCGGCACCATCTCTTACGCTCAGGTTACAACCGCGTCCATCGCCGGTCGTATCACTGACAAAGACGGCGCAGTAGCAGGCGCTGCCGTTATGGCAGTTTACCAGCCTACCGGCGCAACTTACTATTCAGTTACCGACGCCAACGGTGCTTACCGTATCAACGGTATCACCCCTGGCGGTCCCTACACTGTTACTGTTGACATGCTCGGTTACCGCAAGGTAGAAAACCAGGGCGTTTACGCACCTCTTGGCGAGGCAATCGTTATCAACAGCCAGCTGGAGGACGAGAGCCTTACTCTTGATGCAGCTGTATTCGTAGCAGACGCTTCTGACTCAGGTATGAACATCCGCCGCAGCGGTGCAGGTACCGCAGTAAGCCAGAAGACCATGAGCGCGCTTCCTTCAGTAAGCCGCAGCATGAACGACGTCATGAAGCTCACTCCCCAGGCATCTACAACCACCAACGGTCTTGCAGTAGGTGGTGGTAACTACCGTTCTTCTTATGTAACCGTCGACGGTGCTGCTTTCAACAACGCCTTCGGTATCGGTTCCAACCTCCCTGCAGGCGGCGCCCCTATTTCACTGGACGCACTTGAGCAGATGAGCGTGAACATCACTCCCTTCGACGTTCGCCACTCCGGCTTCACCGGCGGTGCAATCAACGCCGTTACCAAGAGCGGTACCAACGAGTATCACGCTTCCGTTTATGACTACTTCAGCAACCAGGAGCTTCAGGGCCACAGTGTAGAGGACGCAACCCTCTCCATCTCCAAATTCCTCAACCACACCCTTGGTGCAAGCGTTGGCGGCCCTATCATCAAGAACAAGCTCTTCTTCTTCGTAAACGGTGAGTACACATGGGATAACGTTCCCGGATCAAGCAAGGTTGTAAGCACCGGCGCAGGCCGCACAGGCGCAAACTTCGACCCTAAGAATGGCACCATCCTCCGTCCTACCGACACCTTCATGAACGAGGTTGCCAAGTATCTTAACGATACCTATGGTTACAACCCCGGTCGCTATCAGGGTTATTCACTCAAGACTCCTGACTACAAAGTTATGGCACGTCTTGACTGGATCATCAACGAGGCAAACAAGCTGAACGTACGCTTCAGCCATACTCACAACTACGGTTCCAACAGCCCTTCCAACTCAGTTAACCCTATCGTTCCCAACCCTTACGACAGGAGCAACTTCGGCCGTACATCCAACTACGCCCAGTTCTTCGAGAGCAACCGCTACTATCAGGAGCAGAACTTCACCTCCCTTGCAGCCGAGCTCAACAGCCGCTTCAACAACAACCTTAGCAACATGTTCCGTTTCACCTGGTCAAGCCAGAACGAGCCTCGTTCCTTCGAGGGCGGAAACTTCCCTACGGTTGATATTATGGAGCCTTACACCGATGCCAACGGTACTACCACCAACGCAGTTCTCACTTCATTCGGTCCCGATCCTTTCACCTTCGGAAACCTCCGCGACGTGAAGACTTACGTTGTTACCGATGAGCTTACCTGGAACAAGGGCATCAACAACTTCACCTTCGGTGCCCAGTTCGAGTACGACAAGACCAAGAACGGCTTCATGCAGGGTGGCCTTGGCTACTATGTATATGACAGCTGGGAGGATTTCAAAGCCGCTGGCAAGCCCGCCGCTTTCGCTATCACCCACTCTAACCGTGACGACCTTGCACAGGTTTATCCTTCCTTCGAGTACATGCAGACTTCCCTGTATGCACAGGATGAGATTACCTTCAGCGAGTACTTCAAGCTCACTGCCGGTCTCCGTATCGAGCTCCCCGTTTACCCGACTATCGACGGCAACGAGAACAAAGAGTTCAAGGAGAAGGCAAATACTTCTGTTTCAATGAAGGGTCTTTCTACTGCCGATATGCCTAAGAGCCGCATCAACTTCAGCCCCCGTATCGGCTTCAACTGGGACGTTCGCAAGGATCGCAGCGTCATCCTCCGTGGTGGCCTTGGTCTCTACACCGGACGTATTCCTTTCGTTTGGATCGTATCTGTAGCAGGTAACAGCAACTGCCTCCAGGCCCAGTACATCGCTACAAGGCCCGCCATCGCAGAAGGTCGTATCGCAGTTCCCAACTTCCATGCTAATGTAAGCGATATCCTTTCCGATATCTACGGTGGAACCTTCCATGCACAGGATCTTGCAGCTCCTACCGGCGCTACCATCATCGACAAGAACCTTAAGATGCCCACCACCCTTAAGGCTTCCCTCGCAGCAGACTTCCGTCTTCCTTGGGGAATCAAGGGTACCATCGAGGGTATCTACAACAAGGACCTCCAGAGCGTAGCAGCTATCCGTCTTGGCTACACCAAGACTGAGGGTGGTCTCCAGCTCCCCGGCGAACCCAAGGCACGCAGCCTCTGGAAGAGTGAGAACATCACGAACTCACAGAACAGCACCATCGCTCCTTACTATCTTACCAACAAGGACGGTAACGGCAAGAGCCTTCCCAAGGGCCACTACTACTCAATCACCGCACAGCTCTCCAAGGACTTCAACTGGGGTCTCTCCCTCATGGCAGCCTACACCCGCAGCGCTTCCAAGAGCATCCAGGAAGGTTACGGTGACCAGGTATCATCCCTGTTCAGCGGCGGTAACTACTCTGTTAACGGTTCCAACGAGCCCGAGCTCGGTTACTCTGCATTCGTAAGCCCTAACCGCTTCATCGCAAATGTAAGCTATCGTATCGGTGAAGGCAAGAACAGCACAACCCTTGGCCTCTTCTATGAGGGTTACAACCACTGCTTCGTAGGCAACTACTCTTACACACGTTACTCTTATGTTCTTGGCAAGCTCACCGGTGAGGGCGGTTCAAACAACCTTATGTACATCCCTACCGACGCCCAGCTTAACAGCATGGAGTTCAAGTCCGATGACAACAAGGCTGCATTCAAGAAGTTCCTTGAGACCGACAGCTATCTTAAGAATCATCGCGGAGAGTACAGCACCCGTGGCGCAAAGGTTGCTCCTTGGCAGGGTCGCTTCAACTTCAAGGTATCTCATGACTTCAACATCAACGTTTGCGGCCGTGACAATACCCTCCAGCTTGGTGTAGACGTTCTCAATATCGCCAACCTGTTCAACTCCGACTGGGGTCTTACAAAGCAGGTTAGCACAGAGAATATCCTCAACTACAAGAACGGCAAGTACACCTTCACTGAGCCTACCGTTACCAAGTACAAGAGCACATACTGCACCTGGCAGATGCTTCTCAGCGCGAAGTTGTTCTTCTAGATCCTTCGGGACTGACGTCCCTCAGGATGACATATTAAGACAGGATGACATATTAAGACCGATCCGGCAGCGGACCGGTCTTTTTTGCGTCCCTATATAAAAGGTTTTACAAAAATTTTTATTATATTTGCTTGTTATAATATGCACTAAAAATTATATAACACATAACAACTTATGTCTCAATTACTTAAGAAAGGCTTGGCGGCGTTTGCCGCAATCTTCTCGGGGGTGGCCATGTTCGCACAGGTTACCACCTCAAGTCTGGGAGGCAGTGTTGCGGATGAAAACGGAGATCCCCTGGTGGGTGCGGCAGTAATCGCCGTACATACACCTTCCGGAACCCAGTATTCCGCAATCGCCAACAACGACGGCCGTTATACCATCGCTGGTATGCGTACCGGAGGTCCCTACACTATCGAGTTCTCATTCATCGGAACGGGAACCATCAGGTACGAGAACATCAACCTTAAGCTTGGTGAACTCTATGAGCTTGATGCAGTCCTTGTTTCCTCCAACGAGCTTGATGCCGTAACAGTGGTGGCAGAAAAGAGCTTCAACGCCAGTATTACCGGCGCCGGACAGAGCTTCGGCCAGAGGGCTGTTGAAACCATGCCAACCATCGACAGAAGTGTTTATGACGTAGTCAAATACACCCCTCAGGCATCAATCAACAAAACCGGCGGTATTTCCTTCGCCGGCGCCAACAACCGTTACAACTCATTCCAGATCGACGGTGCAGTGGCAAACGATACCTTCGGCCTTGCATCTTCGGGAACCAACGGCGGCCAGACCGGCGCCAACCCTGTAGCCCTTGACGCAATCGAGGAAATCCAGGTGGTTGTAGCTCCGTTCGATGTCCGCCAGAGCGGCTTCACCGGCGGCGCCATCAACGCCAACACCAAATCTGGTACAAACACCGTGAAGGGTACGTTCTACACCTATTACAACAACCAGGACTTCATCGGCACAACAGCCGGAAAGATGAAAGCCGGCCAGAAGCGTACCAAGTACGACACCCAGCTTGCACAGACCTTCGGCTTCACCGTAGGCGGTCCGCTGGTAAAGAACAAACTCTTCCTCTTCGTTGCAGGTGAGTACTACAAGAAATCCTATCCTAACATCTACACTCCCGCAAACGGCAGCTACGAAGGCCGCGACGACGTCAAGCTCTCCAGCCCGGTTTACCTGGACGGCAAGGTTTACGAGACCTTCAACGCAGAGCTCGCCCAGAAGGTTATCGAGCACTACGAGGCAACCTACGGAGTGGGCAACACCGGTGAAACCTTCAGCCAGCATCAGGTAGAGGACAAGTTCTACAACATCCTCACCCGCCTGGACTGGAACATCAACCAGAACAACAAGCTGATGGTCCGCTACCAGTATATGGATGCCAAGGCCGATATTTACGGCTCCGGAAGGTACACCTATTACTTCAACAACTCCGGCCACAAGAAGGTTAACTACACCCACACGCTCGTAGCAGAGCTCAACAGCCGTATCGACGAGACCTTCCAGAACACCCTCCGCCTTTCCGCAGTGAAGGTTCGTGACCACCGCGAGGTTCCGTACAACGGCGCCAACATGTACATCAGGGACAATGTGACCATTGACCTTGGAACAGAGTACTCTTCAGGTGCAAACTCAATGGCATCGGACACCTATACCATCACTGACAACCTCAGCTGGTATCTTGGCAAGCACGAGCTCACCTTCGGTACCCACAATGAGATTTACTCATTCAACAACCTGTTCCTACAGTATGCGTTCGGCGGCTACACCTACAGCTCCCTTGCAGACTTCTTCGCAAACAATATCTACCAGTTCAACTACAGGTATTCAGACCCTGAACTCACCGGAGGCGACACCCGCTGGAAGGCTACCACCCATGCAGCCCAGTTCGGTTTCTATGTTCAGGACGAGTGGAAGCCCAACCGCAACCTTACCCTTACCTACGGTATCCGCGTGGATGTTCCCGTGCTTATGAACAAGCCTACGGAGAACCCCGCTTTCAACAACAAGTACCTGACCGACGGTTCCAAGGACGAAAACGGTAACTTCCTGCCTTACAAGGGTGTAGAGAGGCTTTCAGTAAGCCGTCTCACCGGGGAGAAGGTTGGCGTGGTTCCTTACGTAACTCCTCTTTGGAGCCCCCGTCTGGGATTCCGCTGGTTCACGGATGACAGCCACCGCACCCTCTTCCGCGGCGGCGCAGGTCTCTTCACCGGACGTGTTCCTTTCGTATGGCTCTCCAACGCTTACAACAACACCGGTATGGAGGCCAAGTCCGTTCAGGTCAGCGAGAGCGCACTCAAGAATATCGACAACTTCCCCCTCACCAGCAATCCTTACCAGGACATCGTCCTCTCAGGCATTGCAAAGGCCGGCGGAAAGTCCACCATCAATACCCTTAACAAGAACTTCAAATACCCTCAGGTATTCCGCGTAAACCTTGGCTTTGAGCAGGTATTCGCAGGCGGCTGGAAGTTCACCTTCGACGGACTCTATTCCAAGACCCTGAACAATGTATTCTTCAGCAATCTTGCAATTGAGAAAGCCGGAACCATCTACGCAGTAAGCAAGGAGGTCGCAAACAACAATAACACAGCGCCTTACTACAACTCTACCAGCGTAGATACCCCTTACAGCGCAGTCGTTGCCCTCAAGAACACCAATAAAGGTTACACATACTCCTTCAGCGGAAAGCTGGAGAGGCACTTCGACTTCGGTCTTGACGTGATGGCAGCTTACACATTCGGCCATTCATACTCTGTAAACGACGGTACTTCTTCAGTGGCCCTGTCCAACTGGCAGTACAACTACTCCGTAGACACCAACGCTCCGGAGCTGTCTTACTCCCTCTTCGACAAGCCTCACAAGGTAATGGCGGTCGTTTCCTACAAGACGCCCGTTTATCTTAACGGCCTCCGTTCCACCATCACCCTTTCTTACGAGGGCGGCAGCGGCCAGAGATATTCCTACACCATGAACGAGAGCGGCGGCGACTTCAACAATGACGGCCGTCAGGGCAACTCAGTCATGTATATCCCTACAGCAGACGAAATCGGCCAGATGTCATGGGCAAGAGCCGGCGATGCAGCCGCCTTCGAGCGCTTCATCCGCAACGACAGCTACCTGTCATCCCACAGGGGCAAATGGTCAGAGAGATACGCCGGAATCGCTCCGTTCGAGCATCACTTCGACGTTCAGTTCGCACAGGACTTCATTTACGACAAAGAGAGCGGCCGCAAGTTCCAGGTTACCGTAGACCTTCTTAACGCCAGCAACCTCCTTAACCGTAACTGGGGTCTCTACAACAGCGGCGCCTACAACCTCCAGATACTTGATATCGCCGGCATAGCCGTGGACGGTGAGGGCAACGCCACTCCTTCTTATCGTTTCAATCCGCAGAGCATCTCTATGGGTGATTTCTACTCAAGATGGAGACTCCAGCTTGGTTTCAGACTCACTTTCTAATGCATGACAGATATGAAAAAGATATTCAAATCCATATTTTTAGCCGCAGCCGCAATGTTTGCCCTTGCTTCCTGCCAGGACAAGGACGTCAACCTTGGCTCGCGTGTGAGTCTTACCCAGACCGATGAACTCCAGGTTGCCGCAGAGGGCGCCGGAGCTTTCACCTTCGGAGTCGAGTCCGACGGTGACTGGCTCGTTGTGGTTCCTTCCTGGATCAAGGCCAACCCCCGTCACGGCAGCGGAGACGGTGTCATTACCCTCACCTTCGAGGACAATTATTCCCTTGTTGCCGATGAAGCCGGCAATGTCACCCGTGAAATGAACGGTGTCCGCCACGGAACAGTTTCCGTAGAGTGCGCCAGCGGTGCAACCAGCTTTGTCGTACGCCAGGACGGTGACCCTGAAAAACCTTCTGATGAGGTTGTTACCCTTACAATCGGCGAGTTCCTTACCAAGCCGGACGGCGCACAGGTTTACCAGATTACCGGTAACGTAACCAGGATTGCCAACACAACCTATGGCAACCTTTACCTGAACGACGGCACCGGAGAGGTTTACATCTACGGTATGCTTGACCGCGACGGCAACACCAAGAACTTCGGAAGCCTTGGCATCGGAGTGGGAGACCTTGTTACCGTACAGGGAAGCAAGACCACCTACAACGGCACAACCATAGAGATTGTCAACGCCCAGTACATCAGCCACGTCAAGTCCATCATCGCCCTTGCAGAGACAGAAAAGAAGATTCCTGCCGATGAAAGCGAGTTCACTGTTGGTGTTGATTACAAGGGAGACCTCAAGGTTGAATCAGACAGCCAGTGGCTGGCATTCACCGGTCTCACCTCCGACGGCATCAGCTTCAAGGCCTTCGCCAACACAGAGGCTGCACGTACCGCCACAGTAACCGTAACCGCAACCAGCGACGGCAAGACTGCAAGCGCAGAGCTCAAGGTCATCCAGGCCGGTGCTCCTGTTGGCAGCGGAAGCGTATTCAAGAAAGTATCGGCAATCACCTCCGGCAAGAAGTACATCATCGTCGCCAACGGCAAGATAGCGCTTCCTGTCGCAGCAGACAAGACCTACGGATACTTGCAGGTAGAGGATGTAACCGACGTTAACGGCAGCATAACCCTTGAAAACTCAGACAACGCCTTCACAATCGAGTCTGCAACAGGTGGTTACACCATCAAGCAGGCCGACGGCCGTTATCTCTATCAGTCCGGAACTTACAACAGTTTCAATGTTTCCGATTCTCCCGCAAGCGGCAACGTTTGGGCAATCACTTTCAATGCCGACGGTACCGCCAAGGTGCTCAATACCGCTGTTAACAAGTACATGCAGCTTGACAGCAAGTATGGCACTTATGGTTCTTACGACTCTGAGAAGGGCGCCATGCCTGTCCTCTACGAGCTCTCAGGAGAGGGCGGCGGCGGAGACCAGACCGGCGTCAAGAAGGTGACCGTTGCAGAGTTCAATGCCGCAGCAGAATCTGATTCTCAGAAATATCAGCTTACCGGAACCATCGGAGGTACAATCAACGATACTTACGGCAATTTTGACCTCACCGATGATTCAGGGACTGTTTATGTGTATGGCCTCACGGCAACCGATAACGGATACGGAGCCAAGAATGACAAGAGCTATGCTTCTCTTGGACTGAAAGCCGGCGACAAGATTACCATAATCGGCTACCGCGGCTCTTTCAACGGCAAAATCGAGGTTATGTACGCCTATTTTGTAAGCAAACAATAAACACACAATAACATGAAATTCAGACACTTATTCGTTTCTCTCCTTGCAGTTGCAGGTCTTCTTGCAACCTCTTGCCAGGACAAAGAAAAAGACCTCGGCCTGCCCGAGATCAAGATTTCCCAGAACGAGCTGTCACTGGACCAGGGCGTAGGCGCGACAGACCTTACTGTTTATGCCACCCGCGACTGGACTGTTTCCACAGCAGCAGACTGGATCTCAGTAAACCCTCAGAAGGGTAAAGCTTATTCAGAGACAAAAGTCACTGTTACTATTCTGGAGAATGCAGATTATAACCGTGTCGGCACAGTTAAGTTTGATATCGGCTATGACTCAAAGACTCTCACCATCAACCAGGCCGGAGCCAAGGGAGAAAAGAGCGAAGGAACCGGTACCGTTGACGACCCTTACACTGTAGCCGGTGTTATCGCATTCATCGAGACTCTTGGCACAGAGACCAGCGAGCAGGCTGTTTACATCAAGGGTAAGGTTCAGGCCATCACCCTTAAGTATGCAGACAGCGGTACCTACGGAAACGCCCGTTTCACCATGATTGACGAGGGTGTTAACGACAAGGTTTTCACTGCTTACAATGTTCTTTATCTTGGCAACAAGAAGTGGGCTGCAGGCCAGACAGACGTAACTGAAGGCGACGAGGTTATCGTTTGCGGAAAGGTTTACAACTACGGCGGAAAGACCCCGGAGAACGCTTCTGGCGCTTATCTCTACTCCCTTAACGGTGAAACCTCAGGCGGTGGCACCACCGACGAGGCCAAGGGTACAGGTACTCTTGAGGATCCTTACAACCCCGCAGGTGCAGTTAATGCTGTAAAAGACCTTACCTGGACCAGTACAACTGACTACCAGACCACTGACAATGTTTACGTAAAGGGTAAGATTTCCAAGATTGCAGATAAGGGAACCTTCACCGATGGCGGAACTTATGGCAACGCTTCATTCTATATTACCGAGACCGGAGAGGCCACTGGCACAGAGTTCTATGCTTTCCGCATTCTCTACCTGAATAACAAGAAGTTCGCAAGCGGCCAGACCGACATTAAAGTCGGCGACGAGGTTGTCATCTACGGTAAACTTATGAACTACCGTGGCAACACCCCTGAGACTGCTACCGGATGCTATCTGTACTCCCTTAACGGAGTAACCGGCGGCGGTGACAACCCCGGCGGCGGAGACGAGCCCAAGGGTACCGGAACACTCGAGGATCCTTACAACCCCGCAGGTGCAGTTAATGCTGTAAAAGACCTTACCTGGACCAGTACAACTGACTACCAGACCACTGACAATGTTTACGTAAAGGGTAAGATTTCCAAGATTGCAGATAAGGGAACCTTCACCGATGGCGGAACTTATGGCAACGCTTCATTCTATATTTCTGAGAACGGCGAGGAAACCGGAACACAATTCTATGCCTTCCGTATCCTTTATCTCAAGAATGAGAAATTTGCTGCAGGCCAGACCGATATCAAGAAAGGTGACGATGTCGTTATTCTTGGCAAGTTGATGAATTACAAGGGTAATACCCCTGAGACCGTATCCGGAGCCGCATATCTGTACTCCCTTAACGGAAAGACAGAGGACGACGGTAACGGCGGCGGTGGTACCACCGATGAGACCTACTTCACTGAGACCTTCGAGACCTCTCAGGGTAACTTCACCATTGACAATAAGACGATGCCTACCGAATTGACTTATGTTTGGAAGCACGATGCTACCAATAAGTATATGAAGGCTTCCGCTTATGCCAATAGCACAAAATATGCTTCTGAAGCCTGGCTCATCTCTCCTGAGATTGACCTAACAAACGCCCCGACAGCATTCCTTAGCTTCGAACACGTAATGAGGTACTTCGGAACTGCAAACCAGGACGGAACTCTTAAGGTTACCATCGACAACGGTGCTAACTGGGCAGACGTTACTATCCCTACATATCCCGACGGCACCAGCTGGACCTTTGTTTCTTCAGGCGAAATCAGCCTTGCAAGCTATGTGGGCAAGAAGATTAAGCTTGCTTTCATTTACAAGAGCTCAACTGATGCTGCTGCTACCTGGGAGATCAAGAATGTGAAGGTTTACAAGACCTCTACCGGCGGTAACCAGGGTGGTGGTGGCGGAGATACCGGCAGCGGTATAACGGTAGGACTTGCAGCCACCAGTTTTACTGCCGA
The DNA here is from genome assembly GCA_900314395.1 of uncultured Prevotellaceae bacterium. GTDB lineage: Bacteria > Bacteroidota > Bacteroidia > Bacteroidales > UBA932 > Cryptobacteroides. Next base: position 14,816 of record OMVB01000083.1, read on the forward strand.
CACCGACGCTACATACGGAGCAGGATTCAAATACACTTCGTCTGAAGGTATCGTCATTGCTTACTATAAATACAACAGCACTACTGCTCTTGTAAATACTCAATCAGACCATATCAGGGTTTACAAGAATGCCGTTATTGTTGTAACCGCTCCTGCCGGAAAGACAATAAAGAATCTTGTTTTCAATTGCACATATGCAGATAAGACCTATCAGATGAACGTTCTCGAAGGTGGCGGATCTACAACAGCAGATACCACGGCAAAGACGGTTACTTGGAGCGGCAGCGCTTCAAAATTTGTAGGCAACACTGTTAATGGGCAGTGCCAGTTCAAAAACGTAGTCGTTACACTTGAATAACATCACTTAGCTTTGAAAATGTTCGCCAAAATACACAGTTACATGACTGCCGTGCTGCTCGTTGCAGCACTGGCAGCGGTAACTGCCGGCTGTTCCGGAAGCAGCGGCGGAGGTGAAGACCCCGTTAACGGCACCGAGCTCAAGATCAGGCTCCTGACCTCTCCGCTTCCTGTTGACACCTATCAGCAGATGCTCAGCTTCGAGGCCGATGGCTCCTGGACACTCACCACTTCTGCGGATTGGCTGCTGCTGAGCAAGGTCAGCTCCATCATCGGCGGAGAAGAAGACGCCGCAGGCGCCCAGAGCCTCTCAGGAGAGGGCTCTCAGGCCGTTGTGGTAATCTCTCTCGCAAACGCCAATGAGGACTCCCGCAGCGCCACCATCACCCTCAAGGCCGGGAAGAATTCCAAGGTACTGGAAGTTTCCCAGAACGGAACCAAGAGCGGCGAAGTGAAGACCGGCGGAAGCGCTTCCCTGGCCGCAGGCTGGATGGAACTCCCCCAGACGGACGCTTCGGACGGTTTTGACGCATACACGGTCCGCTTCAGTGACAACAGCCGCAGTTACACCTTCTATTGGGACTACGGCAACCTGGTATCCAACTGGGTGGCCTATCCGCTCAATAACTCACTCATCGGCCAGAGCATGAGCCGCACCAACGCATGGGCCCTCTGTCCTCTGCTGCCCTCAAACAAGCAGCAGGATGTATCAAAAGGTTATACCAATGGTAACAATGGTCATTATGACCGTGGACACCAGATACCTTCGGCAGACCGCCTTGGCACCTTCGCCCGCAATGCCCAGACCTTCTACGGAGTAAACATGACCCCGCAGAACAGTGGTTTCAATTCAAATCTCTGGGCATCTCTGGAGGGTAAGGTACGCTCATGGGCAACAAAGACCTACACAGACACCCTGTACGTTGTTACAGGCTGTGTAACCACCGGTGCCAAGTATTACGTCCTGGATGCTTCCAGCAAGAAGGTCACAGTGCCTACGGCATACTTCAAGGCTGTCCTGCTCCACGAAAAGAGCAATTCTTCCCGCTTTGCAGACTACGGCGGATACGCTGCCTGCGCCTTCTGGTACGACCACGAGGAGTACAGCGCCGCCGGCAAGTACAACGCTGCCTTCAACTTTGACAATATGGCAATATCGGTCAAGGACCTTGAAGCCAAGCTGGGATACAAGCTCTTCGTGAACCTGGACAAGAAAGCCGGGTCTGAAATGGCAGAAAAAATCAAAGCTCGCGCCCCGAAGGAATCTCAGGGCTGGCAATAAAAACTGATGCTATATGAAAAGAATACTATATACCCTTGCGGTTCTTTTGATTCTCTCTCCCTTGGCCTGCATGGCCGGTGGAAAGAAGAGCTATATCATAGGTTTCTACAACCTGGAGAACCTCTTCGACACCTATCATGACGACGGCAAGAACGACTACGAGTATCTCCCGGACGGCGCCAACCAGTGGACGGATGCCAAGTACGAGAAAAAGCTCAAGAACATGGCCCGCGTAATCCGCGCCATGAGAGACGAGAACAAGGTCTGGCACGCAGTGCTGGGCATCAGCGAGATAGAGAACCGTCATGTAATCGAAGACCTGGTGGCAGAGCCTGCAATCGCAGACGCCAACTTCCAGATCGTCCATTATGACGGCCCCGACCGCCGCGGTGTGGATGTAGCCCTCCTTTATCGCCCGGAAGTGTTCCAGGTACTGGAGAGCAAGTCCATCCCCTTCGACTTCAACAGCGACAAAATTGAATTCTCGCTGAACAAAGAGGAGCAGGAAGCCTTCCGCACGCGCGATATATTAATGGTACGCGGAATGCTCGGAGACGAGATGTTCGCATTCTTCGTAGCCCACCTTCCTTCCCGCATCGGCGGCAAAGGCAACGACCTGCGCAGCCGCGGCGGCGAGATTATGTACGAGGAGTCCATGCGTCTTCAGGAGCAGTTCCCGGGAATCAAGATTGTCGCCATGGGCGATATGAACGATAACCCTACCGATGACAGTATGGCAGTTTACATGCACGGCAAGGAGAAGCTTGGCGATGTCGTTGGCCAGGAAGATTTCTTCTCTCCCTTCGTCTCCATGCTCAAGGACGGTTACGGCTCGCTCGCTTATCGCGGCGAATGGAATATTTACGATATCCTGGTTTGCAACTACAACCTTGCAAAGGCACCCCAGGGCGGCCTCAGGATCAAGCCCATCGTAAAGAAAAAATACTATGGCAGAATCTTCCAGCAGCCGTTCATGACCCAGCAGGATGGTCCGTACGCAGGCCAGCCCTTCAGGACCTTCTCCGGAGGTGCCTTCATAGGCGGCTACTCTGACCATTATCCTACTTACATCCTGGTTAGTAACAAATAGAACTTATCGATATGTACAAAAAACTGATTATGGCGCTTGCGTCCCTCCTGTGCGGAGTGAGCCTCCTGGCTCAGGCTCCTACAGGCGGCGCGAAGGGCACAATAGTTAGCCGTACGGACAACTCAGCGATTGAAAACGCCACCCTTACCGTTTACCAGGGTGCCGTAGAGATTGCAAAGACTGTTTCCGACGAAGAGGGTAACTTCCTTATCACCGGCCTTGAAAACGGCCAGTACGATATGCTTGTAGTTGCCCCCGACTATCTGGAGACACGCATGTACTTCGCAGTTGTCGACGGTAACGTAAAAAACATGTTCAAGATCCGTATCTCAAGGATCAAGGACGAGGCCTCCGACGAGCTGTTCGAGGAGTTTGACATGGACGATTCCGGTTATTCGGACAATCCTACCGTGCTCTTCGGCCAGAACGATGTATTCAACAACATCGCCGGATACAACTTCAGCTCCGTCCGCTTCCGTGTAAGAGGTTACGCTTCCGAGTCCCAGGATGTATATCTGGCCGGCGTCAAGATGAACGATGCCATCACCGGCTATTCTCCTTACTCTCTCTGGAGCGGCCTTAACGAGGCAACCAGAACCAAGTCCACAGTAAACGGAACAGAGATTTCGGACTATGGATTCGGCGGCTACAACGGTCTCACAAACATCCCCGTGAATGCAAGCAACGTCCGTAAGGGCTGGCGCGGAAGCGTGCTCACCAACAGTGCGCTCTACCGCCTGCGTCTTATGATGACCTACGCTTCCGGCCCGCTTGACAACGGCTGGTCCTATGCCTTCAACGTTTCCGCCCGCCTGGGTGGCAACGACTGGATCAAGGGTGTGTTCTACCGTTCATTCGCTTACTATGCGGCCGCAGAAAAGAAGTTTGACGATGTCCACAAGCTTGGTTTCGTATTCATGGGAACTCCCGGTGCACGCGGTGCCCAGAACGCATCCACCCAGGAAGTTTACGACCTCCTTGGCGACAACATGTACAACTCCAACTGGGGCTACCAGAACGGCAAGATCCGCAACAGCCGCGTGCGTCTGACTCACGAGCCTATCGCAATTGTCCGTTACGACTTCACCCCCAACCAGGACTTCAGCCTTGGCGCAACCCTCCTTTACCGCTTCGGTAAGAACGGTTACACCGCCCTCGACTGGTACGATGCAGCAGACCCCCGCCCGGACTACTACCGCAACCTTCCCAGCTACTACTGGAACGACAACGAGGACTACAACCGCCTGAACATGTCCAAGGCTCTCTGGGCTACCGATGCCTGGAAGATGAACCTGGACAACATCGCCCATATCAACTGGGACAGGATGTACAATGTGAACCAGCTCAACGTCATCGACGGTGAAAAGCGGTCCAAGTATGTCCTTGAGGAGCGCCGCACAGACCAGCAGGACCTGAACTTTGCGCTCAACACCAAGTGGCGCGCAGCCAAATGGCTCACCCTTACCGGCGGCCTGGACGCTAAGGTTAACCGTACGGAATACTACAAGATCCTGAACGACCTCCTTGGCGGCGACTACTATGTAGACGTGGACAGCTTTGCAGAGCGCGACTTCTCCTCTTCTCCCACCATGACCCAGAACAACCTGGACTACTTCCTGGAGCACGGGACCGCACCCAAGGTTTACAAGGGCGACAAGTACGGTTATGACTACTATGCACAGATCCGCAACTACAACGCATGGCTGGCAACCAAGTTCTCTGTAGGCGGCCTTGAGGCCACCTTCGCAGGACGCGTAGGTTACAAGGCTATGTGGCGTGAGGGTCTGGTTCGCAAGGGCCTCTTCCCGGGCCTTAACGACGTAGGCGGCGCCATGACCTACAACGGAGAAGTTATCACAACCTATGACAGCGACGGCAAGCCCGTTACTTCTTACGGCAAGTCAGACATAGAGGACTTCGTCACCTATGCAGGCAAGGTCAACCTTGAGTATGTGATCAAGGGCGGCCACCGCTTCTATGCGAATGCCGGCTACTTCAGCGACGCCCCCAACTTCAACCAGATCTTCGTATCTCCAAGGACCAGGAACACCATCGTTCCGGAAACCTCAAAGATCAAGACCCTCACCGGAGACGTCAACTACCAGTACTCCAACGCAGGCTATAACTTCCGCGTAACCGGTTACTACACAGAGATATCGGACCAGACAAAGGTGATGAGCTTCTACGATGACGCCCAGAACACCTTCACCAACTTCGCGATGAGCGGCATCAACCAGCGTCACCTGGGAGTTGAGATGGGCTTCAAGGTTCCTACCCCCATCAACAGCCTTGCACTGCAGGGCGTAGTAAGCTGGGGAGACTTCATCTACACCTCCAACCCCAAGATGTATCAGACCTATGACAATGACGCATCCATCGTTGAGGAAACATGGGGTGTGACCATCCCTTACTGGAAGAGCCATCCGGACGTAAACGGAAAGACCAAGAAGCACTATGTTGCAGGTTCGCCCCAGTTCGCAGCCAGCGTAGGCCTTAACTGGAACTACAATTACTGGTTTGTCGATGCCGATGTAGACTACTTCGACAAAGCTTACCTTGACATGAACCCTCTGTACCGTACCGATATGGCAACGGCCGGCGGCGACAAGATTGCCACCCCCGAAGAGGTTGATTACATGGCTTCACAGGAGAAGTTCGACGCTGTTTACATGGTTAACCTCTCTGTAGGTAAATCATGGTACATCAAGCGTAAATACCAGCTTGGCTTCTCGCTCAACGTCAAGAACCTCCTTAACAAGAAGGATGTCAAGACCGGCGGTTACGAGCAGACTCGTCTTATTGACAACACTGTCAACAAAGACAAGTTTTATAGGTTCGATTCCAAGTACTTCTACAACAGCGGAATCAATTATATGTTGAATGTTTATTTCAGATTCTAAGGCTATGAGAAAGTTATTTATTGCAATTTCAGTGGCAGCCCTTGCCATCCTGTCTTCTTGCTCAGAGTGGGAACCTGTTGTAAACGTAAACTACGACGATGTTCCCGTTGCAAAGCCCGCGGAACTCACCGCCAACTGCACCATCGCCCAGCTTAAGGCCATGTACAGCAAGATAGGCCAGCCTATCAAGATTGACGACGACCTTATCATCTGTGGCCAGGTTGCATCAGAGGACCGTTCAGGCAACATTTACAAGAGCCTTTACATCCAGGACGCCACCGGTGGCATCGAGCTCAAAATAGGAAAGGGCCAGCTGTACAACGACTACAAGCCCGGCCAGTGGATTTATGTAAAATGCTCCGGTCTTACCCTTGGCAACTACAGCGGTATGCTGCAGATTGGCTACGGCCGTAACAAGAAGGCCAGCGGAGAAGAGTCCGGCACCAACGAGGACGGCGAGAACGCCGACGATTACGAGACTACCTACCTTGATGTCCAGTACATTATCGATACCCACGTATTCAAGGGAAAGGTAGATGCTCCCATCACTCCCAAGGTGCTCACAGAGGATGACCTCAAGGCCAACCTCAAGGCCCGCCATCCCAACGGTGCGGTTATGCCCCAGCAAGGCCCCGACTTCGGTACTCTTGTTACCCTGAAGGGCCTCAAATACGGCAACGAGGTATTTGCGCTGCTTTATCCGGACCCGGACCAGGCTCACGACAAAGACCATTCAAACAACCGTGTATTCCTGTCCGACGGCACCTGGAGCATCACCTCATGGGCTCTTACAAAGCAGGGCTACATCAAGCACTTGCAGAACGGTGACTGGGATGCCGCAACCACAGGCGACAACGCCCGCAAGGTTTCCGAGGCAGAGCTCAAGGCCCTCATGATCCGCAAGGCAACAGCTTACGCCGTTAGCCAGTACTTCAAGCTTGGCGGCACCAACGTACAGGTTCGTACCAGCGGTTATTCCCGTTTCGCAGACTCGGAGATTGACCCTGACGTCCTTGCAGGCAACGCCACAATTGATGTAACCGGTATTCTTTGCTGCTATCTTAGCAGCGGCGAATACGTTGTTCAGTTTACCCTGATTGACGAAGACAGCGTCGTCATCAACAAGTAATCCAAAAGCAGGCCGGCCGTTATCGACCGGCCTGCTTGTCTTTCTGA
>OMVB01000019.1 GCA_900314395.1 uncultured Prevotellaceae bacterium
TCTCGTGAACCACCTGCTGCAAAAATGGCCAAAAATTAAGCAGGTGGGCTTCCAAGAAACCCACCTGCTTAGTTTATATCATCCAAGCAAGAATCTTACAGCTGGGGACCGGCCTTTACCAGGGCCTTGCCGGCTTTGTTGGACTCATACTTGTGGAAGTTCTTGATGAAGCGGCTTGCGAGGTCTTTAGCCTTCTCTTCCCACTGTGCGGGATTTGCATAGGTGTCGCGAGGATCAAGGATACCGGTATCTACACCTTCAAGTTTGGTAGGAACTGTGAGGTTGAAGTAAGGGATGGTCTTGGTAGGAGCGGCATCGATGCTGTGGTTGAGGATGGCGTCAATGATACCGCGGGTGTCGCGGATAGAGATACGCTTTCCTGTACCGTTCCAGCCGGTGTTTACAAGGTAAGCCTTCGCACCGCTCTTCTTCATCTTCTTAACAAGCTCCTCTGCGTATTTTGTAGGATGCAGCTCAAGGAATGCCTGGCCGAAGCATGCGCTGAAGGTAGGGGTAGGCTCAGTAATACCGCGCTCTGTTCCTGCAAGTTTTGCAGTGAAGCCGGAGAGGAAGTAGTACTTGGTCTGCTCGGGGGTCAGGATGGAAACGGGAGGAAGTACACCAAAGGCATCGGCGCTGAGGAAGATAACCTGTTTTGCTGCAGGTCCGTGGCTGTCCGGGCGAACGATGTTGTTGATGTGGTAGATAGGATAAGAAACGCGGGTGTTCTCTGTTACGCTCTTGTCATTGAAGTCAATCTTGCCCTGAGCGTCTACGGTAACGTTCTCAAGGAGAGCGTCGCGGCGGATGGCGTTGTAAATATCGGGCTCTGACTCTTTGTCAAGCTTGATAACCTTTGCATAGCAACCGCCCTCGAAGTTGAATACTCCCTTGTTGTCCCAACCATGCTCATCGTCACCGATAAGAAGGCGCTTAGGATCTGTAGAAAGGGTGGTCTTGCCGGTTCCGGAGAGGCCGAAGAAGATAGCGGTGTTCTCTCCGTTCATGTCTGTATTGGCAGAGCAGTGCATTGCTGCGATGCCCTTAAGAGGCAGGTAGTAGTTCATCATTGAGAACATACCCTTCTTCATTTCACCACCGTACCATGTGTTAAGGATTACCTGCTCGCGTGAGGTTACGTTGAATGCAACGCAGGTCTCGCTGCGGAGGCCAAGCTCCTGATAGTTGTCAACTTTAGCCTTTGCTGCGCAATAAACTACGAAGTCAGGCTCCTGGTCGAACTCTTTCTGGTTCTTGGGGCGGATGAACATGTTGGTAACGAAGTGTGCCTGCCATGCAACTTCCATGATGAAGCGAACCTTCATGCGGGTGTCTGCGTGGGTGCCGCAGAAACCGTCTACAACAAAGAGGCGTTTGCCGCTGAGCTGCTGCTGAGCAAGTTTCTTTACAGCTTTCCAGGTCTTAACTGACATTTTGTGGTTGTCGTTGGGATAACCATCGGTAGTCCACCAAATTTCTCCGGGCTTACCCTCTTTGGTGGTGTTGTCATAGACGATGTATTTGTCTTTAGGAGAACGTCCGGTGTAAATACCGGTCATAACGTTGATAGCACCAAGCTCGGTAACCTGACCTTTGTCATAACCCTCAAGTCCGGGTTTGGTTTCCTCGTTGTAAAGAACTTCGTATGTAGGGTTGTAAAGAACTTCCTTTACACCTTTGATACCATACTTGCTCAAATCGAATTTAGGCATAGTTTTTATTTTGTTTATAGTTTGACTTTCTATCTTGCAAAATTACATAAAATCACTGATTTATACGGTAATTTTCTTAAATTTGTACTGCAAATTTTTTGCCATGTCCGTTTGCCGCCGTATATAAAATGTTTTAGCATGACAGCACTCGAAATTTTACATGAATTCTGGGGCTATGACAGTTTCCGTTCCAGACAGCAGGAGATTATCGACTCCGCTGCTGCGGGACGTGACACGCTGGCCCTTCTGCCAACCGGCGGCGGCAAATCGGTTTGTTTTCAAGTCCCTGCGCTGATGAAAGACGGCATCGCCCTGGTGATAACTCCCTTGGTGGCGCTTATGAAGGATCAGGTGCGGACATTGCAGGACAAGGGGATTAAAGCCCTGGCCGTACATGCAGGCATGGGGCGCCAGGAAGTGGATACCATCCTGAACAACGCCTGCTACGGGGACTTCAAATTCCTGTACGTGTCCCCCGAACGCCTTTCCACTTTCCTCTTCCGCAGCTATCTGCCGCAGATGAACGTCAGTTACATTGTGGTGGACGAGGCCCATTGCATCAGCCAGTGGGGCTACGACTTCCGCCCGGATTACCTGAAGATAGGTGAGCTCCGCAAGGTCGTGGACGCCCCGGTTATCGCCCTTACGGCCACTGCCACTCCGGCAGTTGCAAAGGACATAATGGCAAGACTCGGCTTCAGGGAGGAAAACATCATCGGCAGCAGTTTCGCCCGTCAAAACCTTAGTTACATCGTCCGTCGGTCCGATGACAAATTGGGTCAGCTGATAGCAGTCTGCAACGGAGTGCCCGGGACCGGAATCGTTTACACGCGCAACAGGGCCAAGACAGAGGAAGTCGCGTCGATGCTGTCCGCAAACGGGATATCGGCCTCCTTCTATCATGCCGGACTAAGCCATTCGCTCCGCAGTGAGCGGCAGGAGGATTGGCGGCGGGACAAAATCCGTGTGATGGTGTGCACCAATGCCTTCGGGATGGGAATTGACAAGCCCGATGTCCGCTTTGTGGTGCATCTTGACCTCCCGGACAGCCCTGAGGCGTATTTCCAGGAAGCCGGACGCGCTGGCCGCGACGGAAAGCCGGCCTATGCCGTACAGATTTGGAACTCAACGGATTTGCAGCGCCTGCGCCAGATAGAAAAGGTCAGCTTTCCCCCTGTTGATTATATTGCCGATGTCTACCAGAAGGTTCATGCGTTTTACGAGATACCGTATGGCGCCGGTGAAGGCAGGATGCTCAAGTTCAACCTGGAGGAATTCTGCAAGCACTTCTCGCTTGGGCGGCAGGAGGTTTACTACGCCGTCAAATATATAGAGCGTGAGGGGCACTGGACGCTTACGGAGGACATGGAAGTTGAGCTCCGCGTAAAAATAAAGGCCTCCCGCCAGGAGCTTTACGATATAGAGTTCGAGGACACCCTTGCCGTGCCGCTCCTGGAGCTGCTTATGCGCAGGTATGAGGGTATTTTCTCCTGGTCGGTTGCCATAGAGGAAGACTACATCTGTACAAAGCTGGGAATAGCCAAGCCTCAGTTGCATCAGCTGCTTTACAAGATGTCCCTTATGCATGTTATCAATTACATCCCGCAGGACCGGGCGGACATACTGACAATCGCCCATCCGCGTCTTGAACCGGGCAATGTTGCACTCTCCCCGATGCGGTACCAGCTGCTTAAAGAGAGTTACCATGCCCGCAGCGCTGCGATGGAGGATTATGTTGCCGATGATTCCATGTGCCGTTCCAGGAAGCTTCTGGCATACTTCGGGGAAACCGACGCTCCCGAGTGCGGCATCTGCGATGTCTGCCGCCTGCAAAATAAAAGGGACCATGGCCGTTCGGACCAGTCTTCAGACCTGTTGGAAGAAGCCCTTCCGGAAGAGATCAAGGCCTTTATTGCCGGAAAGGACGGCCGGTATACCCTGGCGGACCTGCGCCAGCACCTTGGCCTGCCCTCCCGCTTCGCCGAGCTCCCCTGGACCGACACCCTCCGCCGCCTCATAGACGACGGTTCCGTCCCTCCGCCCCAGCTGTAATTTTGATGTATCATAAATGTCAATGCAGGTGGGTTCAAATTGAGCCCACCTGCTTAGTTTTTGGCCTTTTTCGCAGCAGGTGGTTCACGAGAAATCCCACCGGCAGCGGGGGCCATGATTCTACGAATACTATTAAATACTATTTTTCACGAACACATCGATATTCACATGAAGAAGAAGTGCTCTCAAAAGTAGTAGTCATAGATGGATATTCCAGGCAATACACGCTAAAATTGTTCCTTTTTTCAGAAGTCCAATATGTTGTAGCTTTTAAATTTTTTCTTAAACTTAATGAGGTAAAAATAACTCTAAGTTCTTCTACAGTAGGTAGTCTCCATCCTTCACCTTTTTCTTCACAAGAATACACTGCATCATTAAACTTACATTGCTTGTTGTCTTTCTCATCAACATAACAACCTATAGAAGGAATTAATAAGCCCTTTGAAGTGCTTTTGTTATTTGACTCCGGATCACCGATGTCACTACCGGACAATTTCTCAGCCAATTCTAGGGCCATATCCATGATGTTGTCATCATTTGCCCTAATAGGCTTTAATGTCTTCTTTGAAACCCCTGATTCAAGTTCGATAAGATTGACCGTGATAAAGTACTGATCACGATACTTGTTTATTTTGGAGAAAATAACTAATTGCGCTCCATGAGCAGCACCGATGTTAATCCATTCATTATCATCAATGTAACCTTCTTCCTGTGCAATAATTTCTCCCTGAACTTTATTAGCGTAGTCCCGCCTATTGGCAATCACCATGTATTTGCCTGAACTGGTAAGGCCAGAATTTAGTGCATCCATGAAAGTGTCTTTTAAACTTTCATCGACACCTCTACCTGTCGTTGTCTCAATTACCACCCTTTTAGGTTGAGCATTTAAGACTACGGCTAATAATAGAAATAATAACACAAAAAGGTGACGCATAATTATTCAAGCTCCAGTGTTTTAATATCTTTGTACTTGTCCGTTGATTTGAAAATGAACTTATCACGAATATCAAAATGTGCATTTACATTAAAAACTTCGCGAACAGATTCGTTTCCTGCAGCGATGATTTCAACCTTGTGAAAATCATCTGAGAAATTTGTCTTTTCCAAATTAACGTACAACCCTTTTTTAAATGTCCCAACACCATAGCACTGACCATCGATAAAGAAGTAGAGTGCGTAATCATTTTTAGTCTTGAGTATTCTCATAGGTAGATAGAAGATTAGGCCAGAATCTTCATTCAACTTTGTACCGACAGGAGAACAGGAGGCATCAACAAACTCATTTAACTCATTAGTGTTCTTTTCTGAAAGATATTTCAATTTATCCAAATCCGTCTTATACTTGGACAGATTGTCATTAAATTTAGCAATATCTTTGTCTTTTTTGAGCTTTGATAGTTTTTCATTTACCTGCTCATCAAATCTTGCTTGAATAAATTTTCGAACTTTTTCAGAGAAAAGACCTGCGGAATTCACAGGAATGATTTCACTGAATTGAGCTAAAACTTCTTCTATCTGCTTTTCGTTTTCCAGGCTACTATTCTCCAATGTTTTACTCTCGTTTTCAACCTTCTTGACTAACCTGCTCATAAAAGAGCCCAATGTAGATTCTGCATCACTGTTATTTTCAGGGAGGTTGTTCGCAGCAGAAGAGTTATTAAAAGCTATATTACTGCTATTTGAAGAAGATGACGTACTTGTTGTCGTCTGATACAACGTTTCTTTGGGAGTATTATAAGAGCCACGATAAATAGCTGTTCCTCTCATATCTTCAATCAGGCTTGGAACGACTTCATCTGAGATAAACCTTTCCATCGCACGATCCAAACGTTGTTCCCTACTCTCCAGTAAACCATTACTAATTCTGTCGTCCAGAACCGCATCTATATCCCTGGAATCACCTTTAGCTTTATACCTGAGTGGATACATCTGAACAATTACGGCTCCGCCGCTTGCTTCTGAACAAGGAACATATGAATAAGTATATGAGCCACCGACAATATTATCCTTTAAAACAATTATTTTCAGAGTAAGGCTCATTCCACGAAACAAATACCTTGGGGAGAATCGTCTTCCATCTTCTTTTATTTCAGGAAATCTGTAAAAACCACCACGGTCATCGTAATACCCATTTACAGAATAATAATCACTCAAGGAATAATTTGATATCTCCATCAAAAGATCCACATGAGTCGCTTCATATAATGCAGAATAAGCTTCCTCCGGATTAGTCTTTTCTATAGTTTTAGCCGCAGCTTCGAAAAGAGACCTGTCTCGCACATCGAACCCATACTTTGCCAACGCCATTTCAAGTATAGAACACATTCTGTCAGAGCCCGATGATGAAGAGAGACTACCTGCCACACCAGTGCTCCTGACAACTATTGCAGGTTTACTTGTTTTCTTCATGAAATTCCTTAGCATGTCATTTGTGAAGTTTTCTTTGCGAGGCTCCTCCTTTATAATTATTCGGGCTGTTTGCGAAGATGTTCCGCAAGATACCAAAGTTACCAATAGGCATAAGGTAATCACATGTTTTTCAAATGTCTTTTTCATAGTTCTATTGCATTAACTATTTTATTAATAATTCTTTGATATAACTCTTCACGGTTGAAGGCTCGCTCTGCTGCTACCGATGAGGAAGGACCGGCTGAAAACAACTTTGGGTCCCTGAAAAAGGAGAATGCAGCCACGATTGCCCCGTTTTTAGCACTGATGACGCTCCCTTTTACATTGGCATAGTATGATATTAAACCTTTTCCGTTTGATGGTTTACTTCGTACAGATGTTGATGTGGATACTGATAGAATATAATTTGCTCCTTCTTTATCTGTAATTATTGCAAAACCCGCCCTACTAAGAGCTTGTTCTAAGGTGGGAAGAAATGATTCCGGGCCATATTCCAAAGGATTATCCGACGGATCAGGAATATAGCTATAATCTATAAAAACAGATGGTCCTTTCCCCATAGAAGACAAGAACTGGTCAATATCTCTGGCAAGATTCAATGCATCTTGATATTTTCCTTTTCCTTCCGAGTCAGGGTTTACTGCATTCAACAACTCTGAATAAATAATTGACTCAGCTATAAAAGAACGAGCCTTAATAAGATCATCTTTAGCTTTACTGAACTTTGCATTATCAATATCAATAACGGCGACATCGTACAAAGTACTAGCTTTTCCCACAAGTACATCAATGGTATTTGAGTAGTAGCTTTCCAGTGTTGCTTTATTAACGATAGCCAATACATAAGCCATACGATTATTACGATTGACGAATGATTTAATCTCAGAGTTTGTGATAACCGTATTTGTCGATGACTTCATTTCTTCAGTATACGACTCCGAAAAGCTTTCCCTATTTATATTGCCCACTGATATACTCTCACTTTTATTTACAAGGTGAGATTTGCCAGAGATGGAGACAATAATAGATTCCGACAACTGCCGTTTCGCATCAAGAGTCATTTTTTCAAGTAATGATTCAACATCGTCACCAGACTTAAATGAAGACTGAACGAAGCCAGTATAAAACTCATCGCCTGGATACATGTTTCCCCTGACAATTTCGTCTACCCAAGGTGGGATTCCTTGTCTGGCAGCAACGTTAATTGACAAGAAAAGCAAAAGTGAAACTATTGCAAGAAAGTCTTTTTTCATCAGTTTATTTTTCAATCTGAAGCATTTTCAAACCCTCGATGAACATTTTTTCAGTTACCTTTGCGGATATTTGTTTTTGTGAAGATAAATCCTCGTAGACCTTCTGCAATTGCTCTTTAGGCATCTCGATACAAACATAGACATTATACTGTCCGTTTTCTTTGACATACGTATTCTTTTTCAAAACCTTAGCGTTGGTAACGACTTCATTCCACTTTGCTGTTTGAACTTCTCCAGAGAGGGATGTATAAGTTCCTTCCGTTTGAGTCTCAGAATCCGCATTGACGATTAAACCTGCGACATAAGTTTTTATTCTTTGAGCCATCTTGGTTCTTGCATCCAAAAGAGCCTTGTTTGTAGCAAAAGATTCTTTGGAACTAACACCATTACCAAACTCTCTAAGGTTTTCTGCGGTAATGTCTGAAGCAAGAGCTTCGCATTCTTCAGCCTCAAGCTTTACACCTCTATTTGCCGCTGCTGCTTGCGTTTCATTCGAAGGTTTATCCTGATATCCCTTGTAACCGGAAGATGTCTGTTTTTGGGCACCACATGAAGAAATAATTGCGCACATAATTAGTGCAAAAGAAATCTTTTTCATAGTATAAAAGCGTTAATTGGTTTCACGGCATAATAAAAGCGGGCTTCACCTGCTCTCATTGAGGTCGTAGGATACCTGGTTAGGAAACAAGTTACGCCCGCATATTACGGACGTCGGTTACTTGTCATCTTCCTAAACCTATTGAAATTTCCTACGTTCCAATGAGAAAGGACAAATAGCTAACGCTTCTATCTATTTAAGGATGGTTCTCATCATCCTATTTGCAAATATATATTATTATTTCCGGAAATCAAATTTTTCCATAGCATGACAGTAGTGGCTTTTTATGACAAATATTAAAATTCGTAAAAATTTTATAAAGATTTGTAAAAATCTTGCACTGCAAGCCTGCGCTCTCTTTGTTATGATGATAATCCGACTTAATTTTACGTTATAACCAAAGAAAACCGAAGATGAAAATGAGAGGATATTATCTAATCAGTACAGAGCATTTCACCGACAGGATTTGGTTTCGGGATGACGATGACTTTAAAACCGCAATGAATCTGATTGCTGTTGCATCCTTCCTGACCAGTGCTGTCGTTCTTGATTTTGTTCTAATGTCAAATCACTTACACTTTGTCCTAAGTGGCACAGAAGAACAGATCTGCCGTTTTTTATCTAAATTCAAACGTCTGTACAGTATGTATCTATTCAATTATAGGGGCACTTCCAAGATGCTAAAGAGGAACAATGTAGATATCAGACCGGTTTATTTAGAAGATGAATCTTTGAAAAGGGCTATAGCGTATGTCCAAATGAATCCTGTAGCTGCAAATATTTGCGTTTATCCTCATCAATATCGTTGGGGATGTGGTGATGTTTTTTTCAATCAACATACAAAAGAAGGGACACCAATTGACAGTTTTTCTAAGAATTCCAGAGAAAAACTACTTCACAGTAGAGTGGAGTTGCCTTCAAGTTTTATCGTCACATCAGATAACTATATTTCTCCCGATAGCTTTGTGGCAAAGAAACTGGTGGAAAACATATTCAAAACGCCTAAAAGTTTTCAGTTTTTTCTAAGACAATCCTCCAAAGCTAGAAACCGACTTGAAAAAGATCCGATGCCGTCATTTAGAGATCAGACAATAAATATGTGTATCACCGATTTATGTCTGACCATGTTTAAAACGGAGACGATTGCAGAATTAAATAAAGCAAACACGGCTGAACTGCTTAAGCAGTTACAGTATAGGTTTAGTTCTGATTTGGCTCAAATCTCCAGAGTGACAGGTATACCTTATCCTGAAGTGACAAAACTGTTAGAGGATTTTCGATAAATATATTTGTTGTATCATGATTGTCAATGCAGGTGGGTTTCTTGGAAGCCCACCTGCTTAATTTTTGGCCATTTTTGCAGCTATTTCTTCAAGGCGTCTATTACGGAGCGGTTGGCTTTGTGAAGGCGCGGAATGTCCAGCTTGGGGATGCGGTCGTAGGTCATGAGACCGTTGACCTCGATTTCACAGTCGGTGGTCTGGGTGTAGACCGCACCGGAAACGCCTTCGGGCACCATGCCGGCAAGGGTTGCAGCAAACTCCTCGTACTTGGCAATGACTTCATCGGCAGTTTTGTAGCCAATGTAGCCCCAGTTCCTGTCCGGCTGCCACAGATGTCCCTCTACGGGAAGTCCAAGGCCGCCGTACTCTCCAAGCACGTCAATCATTTCCCCGCCACTGGTGAACTTCATAAGCGGACCGGGATAATTATGGATATCCATGATATCCCCGCAATGCCTGTAATTGCCGCCGGAAGCAGGATTAACCAGCCTGGTAGGATCCAGGGACTTTGTTAGTTCTGCGACCTTCTCTGTGTCGAACTGGCTCCAGCCCTCGTTGAAAGGCACCCAGGTAACGATGCAGGGGAAACCTTTGTGCTGCTGAATAATCTCCGGCCACTCCTTCAGGTAGTTTTCCTTGGCGGTTTCCGTGAGGGGGTAATCGTAACCGGTGTCAAAGCCCCACTGTCCCCACTGAGGGGAATTGCCATTGTTAAGGTTTCCAGTAAGAGAAGGCATGTCCTGCCATACAAGTATGCCAAGACGGTCGCACCACCAGTACCAGCGGTCCGGTTCCACCTTGACATGCTTCCTTATCATATTGAATCCGAATTCCTTGGTCTTTTCGATATCATACCTCAAAGCCTCGTCACAGGGAGCAGTGTACAAGCCGTCGGGCCACCACCCCTGGTCCAGCGGGCCGAACTGGAAGTATGGCTCATTATTAAGCCCCAGACGTTTGATCCCGCTGGCATCGGCAACCATGGAACTCTTGCGTATAGCGGTATAACCGCGTACAGAGTCCAGCGTGCGGCCGTCGGCGTCCTGCAAAACAAGCTCCAGAGCATACAGGTAAGGGTTTTCAGGCGTCCAATGGACAGGCTTGTCTACAGAAATGAAACAAGTATCGCCAACCACGATTTCCGCATTGCCCACAAGGGCACCGTAGGCATCCTCAGTAGAATATCCTACACCGCCTTCATACAGGTTCGCCTGCACGACAACACCCTCTGGCCATCCGCAGACATCGGCAGAAACCTCAACAAGATTGGCGTCATAATCTGCGGAAGCGTAATAACTCTTGATGTAAGAGGCTGGAACGTTCTCCAGCCAGACGCTCTGCCAAATGCCGGATACTGCCGTATACCAGATGCCGCGGGGACGCCGAACCTGCTTTCCGCGCGGCTGCTCGCCGTTGTCAGTACCATCCTTCACGCGCACCCAGAGCTCGTTTTCGCCCTCCTGCAAACTGGAAGTAATATCAAAAGAGAAGGCAGAATAACCGCCCGTATGCGAGCCCACCTCCGTGCCGTTGACAAATACGCGTGCCTCCCAGTCGACTGTACCGAAGTGCAGCAGGACCTTCTCCCCGGAAGGCTTCATGAACTTCTTCCTGTACCACAGGACATCATCGGCACCAAGTTTCTTGCCGACTCCTGAAAGTGCAGACTCAAGGCAGAAAGGCACAAGAATCTGACCATCGGCAAACCTGGGGAAAGCAGTCTCAGGACCGGCTGTAGTCTGGCTCTCCAAAGACTCCGGCACAACAGCATAATCCCAAAGCCCGTTCAAAGATTCCCAACCGGCGGAGCGCACCATTTGCGGCCTGGGGTACTCCCTGTGGGCATTTTCCGGAGTGACGGCATAAGCCCAGCCGGTCATTATCCTGTCCCCTGCGGGCTCCCACCTGGCCTCTACGCCAAAGCGGTAAACAGCTGTGTGAGAATACTTTTCCCCTGCCTTCAGAACCACAGATGGGAAGTTTTCGTGGTTAACAGCATCCGGCCATTTCTGGGTTTCAAGGGCCAGGGCGCAGCGGAACTCATAAGGCTTCCCGTTCTTGCCATTTTCCCTTCCGTTAAAGAAGTTGCCGCTATAGAACTGCAAGCCGGGCTGGTCCGTCAGAACCTCTACATACCTACCTGTCAGATGATCCGTCACACGCGCAGCAAACTCCAGGCTGTCGGTAGTTTTACGGTCCAGGCACCAGTTGTGGTCGTATCCCTTTGCATTGTAGAGCTGCCCGTCAAGAGTATTGATGAGCTGCCCTATCGCACGTCCCTGGCGGAAGTCAAAAGGAGTACCATCTACCGGCTGTATTTCGCCCGTCGGGATGGACAGGCGGTCTATAGGAATATATGACGATGCCGCTATCTGCATCTCATACTCCTCTACCGTGCCCTCACCCTCCCCTCTCAGGTTGAAGAAAGGATGATGCGCCATGTTGACAGGTGTGTCTTTGTCCGATTCGGCTCCCATCACAACCTTCAGCGATGAATCCGCAAGCAACTGGTAATCAATTGTATACACCGTATTACCAGGGAAACCGCCCTCACCGTCCTTCCACTTGTAAGAAAGGCTAAGTGTGCTGTCTGTCACCGCGGTCACATCCCATGCGCACATATCCAGTCCTTTGTAGCCACCATGCAGGGTATTAACAAAATTGTCGTTCTCGTCGGTATGGAACTCCTTCCCGTCAAGGACATAATAAGCATTGCCGATACGGTTTGCAACCGGTCCTACGGTAGCGCCAAGGAAGCGCTCTCCCCCATCCGGATGGATGTAAGCTTCCAGATTGTCATGTCCCAGGACGATGTCAGTCAGATTGCCGATGCGGTCAGGAGCCCAGAGCGCAACCACCCTGCCTCCAAAATTTGTAATCTGCGCGGTAATCTGCCCGTTTTTCAAAGTGTACAGGCCAATCTTCACACCATCCACCTCTCCTTTGAAATCCTTCTCTGAGTACAACTTAGACCCCTGGCTGCATGCCGCTGCAACCATAGCAGTTGCAAAGACTAGAATTTTTTTCATAAATGGTTAATATTAAAGCGCATACGTAAAACCTTTCACTTTATCCCACTCACCGCGGGTAAAATCAGGAACCTCTACAGGAACACAGCCGTTCTCTATGGAAATCCTGGAAAGTTCGCTCACACAGCACCACTCCGCCAAATCATAAACATCCATATCCAGTGGCAGGCCGTTCAACAGGCAGTAAACCAGACGGTAATCCATAATGAAATCCATTCCGCCGTGGCCGCCGACTTTCTTTGCAAGAGCCTCGAGCTCCGGAGTAAGAATGGCAGCATTATACTGAGCCTGAAGTTCCTTTGCAGCATCGCCGACAAGAACTTTTTCCTTGCCGATGGAGTTAGCCTCTGCGGACAGATTCTCACGCAGGCAGAACTGGTTCACAGGGTACTTGGCAGCATAGCCGTCCGTTCCAACCAATTGATACATACGGCTGTACGGCCTGGGAGTAAGGACATCATGCTCTATAAGAATAGTTTTACCCTTGACTGTACGGATAAGCGAACACGTCACGTCACCGTTCTTGAAGTCCGGGCAAGGCTCTTCTCCGCGGCTCTCTACAATCCTGGGGCCGTTGAAGGCATCGGTATCCATCGCAACCAGAGTTGTCATACGGTCTCCCCTGTGAATGTTAAGCGCTTGGCAGACAGGGCCTATTCCATGGGTAGGATAAACGTCGCCACGGTGGGTTTTGTTATATTCCAGCCTCCATGAATGCCAATACTCGTCCCAGAAAGGATCCAAATTATGATTATATGAACCCTCGGCGTGAACAATCTCTCCAAAAAGGCCCTTCTGTGCCATTGCAAGAGCGTTCATCTCAAAGAAGTCGTAAACGCAATTCTCCAGCATCATGCAGTGCTTGCGGGTACGCTCAGAGGTGTTGATAAGAGCCCAGATTTCTTCCAGATTAAGGGCTGCAGGCACTTCAATGGCAGTATGTTTGCCATGTTCCATTGCATAAAGGCCGATGTTGGCATGATTCAGCCAGTCAGTGCAAATGTAAACCAGATCTACATCGTCTCGCTCGCAAAGGCCCTTCCAGGATTCCTGCTCTCCGCTGAAGCATGCGGGCTCCTGATGGCCGTTGTCTACCAGCCACTGGCGGCTGCGCTGCGTACGGTCCGGTTCGATGTCGCAGATTGCAGTGATTTGCGCACCCGGTACAAAGGTCAGTCTCTGGACTGCGAACTCTCCTCTCATTCCAAGGCCAACAACGCCGATGCGCACTGTTTGCATCGGCTCGGATGTAAGGCCGATGACACTTTGCTGCCCTGCGGGACGCTCAGGGACATCGGTCTTTATTATGGATACTGACTCGTTCTTGCAGTTGCAAGAGAGTACGGCAAAGGCCAATATAGCCAGAAGTAAATACTTGAGTTTCATATAATTGCTATATATTCTTTTATTTCCGGAAGAGCGGCGGTAACGCTGTCAAAGAGTTTCATTTGGGCGGCGGTGCGTACCAGGTTGTGCTCCTGGTATTTGATTTTGTAATAGGTGTCGCCGTTAATATAGTCTGCCAGGAAGCGGACAGCCTGCATGTAAGGGAACAGCTGCACCGCATATGGCAGATTTTCCTTTTCAATGGGCGTAAGGAACTTAGCCTCAGACAGATAACCTTTGGCGAAGGCTTTGAATATTTCCATGTTGAAGCCCATCTTATCAAGGTCCGGCTCGTCTTCCGGTGCGGTTGCAGCACCAGTCCTCAGGAAATCGCCAAAGTCACTGAAGACAAAGCTGGGCATCACTGTGTCAAGATCAATTACGCACAAGATATTGCCATCGGCGTCAAAAAGTATATTGTTTACCTTGGTATCACAGTGGCACACGCGCTTGGGAAGCAGGCCCTCACGGTACAGCCTCTCCGCCTTGCACATTTCTTCTTCCCAGGGGTGAATGCGCGCCAGAAGCTCTTTTACTCGCGGGTCTGACATTCTCCCTGCCTTGTCCGCAGCTTCGGCTTCCCTCAGCTGACGGGCCCTTAATTCCATGTTATGAAAGTCGGGTATGGTTTCGCCGATAGAATCCGGAAGGTCTGCGAGCATGGACTCAAAATGCCCGAAGGCCTCACCCGCATAAAAGGCGTATTCCGGAGTCACGGCATCATGCGTATAAGAATCTTTTACAAAGACTGACAGCCTCCAATATTTGTCCTCTGCGTCTTTATAATACGTCTTTGACGATACTTTCAGCGGCATGAACCTTAACACGTGACGGTCCAAGTCCTGAGTCCCGGCAAGTTTTCTCCGCAGATGATTCGTAACAGCTACGATATTGTTCTGCAACAATTCCACATCCTGAAAAATGGCATTGTTGATGCGTTGCAGCACATAATCTTCCGGCCCGTCGGTAGTAACTTTATACGTGTCATTGATCAAACCATTACCCAAAGGAATGATTTCCTTAACGGTCCCTGCAATGGAGAATTGATTTACGATACTGCTCAGGTCTTTCATAAGACAAAAAATTTGAGGATGCAAAGCCCAATCGCTTACATCCTCAAATATAGCAATTAAAATTCATTATTTCAAATAAGCTTTGCCGAGGGCGTCGCTGCAGCGGGAAAGGAACTGGGAGAGGTCCTTGCCTTTGAGAAGGCCGTTGGAAAGAAGGGCCAAATCTGCAACCAGGCGCACCAGGTCACTGTTCTTGGCGTAATCGGCTACAGCTGTCTTACGGGCCTCATTATCCTCCGGCAGCGTCATGGCCTTCTTTTCATCGAAGATCTTGGCCACCAGCGGATTCTCCATATTAACCGTAACATTGTAGTTAGCCGGGGCGCTTCCGAAGAAGTTCATACCACCGCCAAGGGCGGACATCTCGCGGTATCGGCGCATAAACTCACTCTGCGTAAGCAGGACAGCATCGGCATCAGCACCAAGATTATCGGCCTCTACATTGTATTCAAAGTCAGAAGGCAAAACAGCCTTGAAAATTTCTGATAAGTCGTTTTTATCCTCTTCCGAGAGCTGCGGCTTAATCCTTTCCTCCTTTTTAATAAGGCAGTCAATGGCATCAGAATCAACCCTTGCAAAACGGGTCTTTTCCATCTTTGTTTCAAGCAGGTTTACAAAGTGCGAATCCAGCTCGCAGTCAAGGTGAAGCACGCTGTAACCCTTTGCCTTGGCAGCATCGATGAACGAATACTGTGTCTGGGTGTCAGTTGCATAAAGCATGATAACATTGCCGTCCTTGTCTGTCTGGGCATCCTTAACAGTCTCTTTGTACTCATCCAGGCTGAAGAACTTGCCGTCCGTATCCTTCACAAGGGCGAACTTCATGGCGCGCTCTGCGAACTTCTCGTCGGTGAGCATTCCGTACTCTATGAACAGCTTGATGTTGTCCCACTTGCCCTCAAGCGCGGGACGATCCTCCTTGAAAATCTCTTCCAGGCGGCCGGCAACCTTGCTTGTGATATAACCGGATATTTTCTTCACGTTTGCATCACTCTGCAAATAGCTTCTGGACACGTTCAGCGGGATGTCCGGAGAATCCAGAACACCGTGAAGCAGAGTCAGAAAGTCCGGAACGATGTTCTCTACATGGTCGGTAACGAACATCTGGTTGCAATAGAGCTGAATCTTGTTCTTGTCAATCGCCATGCGCTCCTTAATCTTGGGGAAGTACAGTATTCCCGTCAGATGGAAGGGGAAATCTACGTTAAGGTGAATCCAGAACATAGGGTCCTCGTGCATAGGATAAAGGGCCTTGTAGAAGTTCAGGTAGTCCTCGTCCTTGAGTTCCGAAGGCTGGCGGGTCCACAGAGGCTCAACACTGTTGATAACGTCATCTTCCTCTGTATCAACGTATTTGCCGTCCTTCCACTCCTGCTTTTTACCAAAGACTACAGGTACCGGCATAAAGCGGCAGTACTTTTCCAGGAGCTGACGGATCTTGCCCCTGTTGCCGAATTCCTCTACTGCGTCCTTGTCAAGATAAAGGGTGATTGTGGTGCCCCTTTCCGTGCGTTTGCCGTCGGTCATCTCGTATTCCGGGCTGCCGTCGCAGGTCCATTTTACGGCTTTTGCACCGTCCTGCCAGCTAAGGGTGTCGATGGTGACTTTTTCTGACACCATGAAGGCGGAATAAAAGCCAAGTCCAAAGTGGCCGATGATGCTGTCTATCTTGTCTTTATACTTCTCCAGGAACTCCCCTGCCGATGAAAAGGCTATCTGGTTGATGTATTTGTCCACCTCTTCCGCGGTCATGCCGATTCCGTTGTCTGAGATGGTCAGAGTTTTATGTTTTTCATCCAGGCCGATGTTTACTTCCAGTTTGCCCAGCTCCCCTGTAAAGTCCCCGCTTGTTGCCAGGGCTTTCATCTTCTGGCTGGCATCCACTGCATTGGCCACGAGCTCACGAAGGAAGATTTCGTGGTCTGAATAAAGAAACTGTTTAATAACCGGAAAAATATTCTCTGTACTTACTCCGATTTTTCCCTTACTTGTCTTTGCCATATCTTTGTATATTATTATATTCTATAAACTGACTTTGTCAGCTTATCTTAAAACAAATTATATTCCAATTATAAATAACTGACAAATTGTCATTATCTTTGTCCCGGACAAGAATTGTATGGTCCAACAGTATATAACAAGGACCAAAGGGCATGGACCCTTTTATTTTGTCCTTTGGTCCTTGTTATATATTGTAAAATGAAATGTGTAAAAGAAGATACTATGAAAAGGAAACCGATTGTAGCTCTGATATATGACTTTGACGGCACACTGTCACCAGGCAACATGCAAGAATTCGGCTTCATCCAGGCCATCGGCAGCACACCCGAAGAATTCTGGAGCATGAGCGACGGAATCGCCAAAGGACAAGACGCCAGCAACATACTCGCCTACATGAAACTCATGTTCGACGAAGCCCGCCGCCACGGAATCAAACTCCGCCGCAGCGAATTCAAAAACTTCGGCAAACACATCGAATTCTTCGAAGGCGTAAAGACCTGGTTCAAAGCAGTCAACAACTACGGAGCAGAGCACGGAGTACGCGTAGAACACTACATCAACTCCTCCGGACTTAAGGAAATCATCGAGGGCACACCAATAGCCCATGAATTCAAACACATCTTCGCCTGCACCTATTTATATAATGAAGCAGGAGAAGCGGAATGGCCCGGAATCGCAGTGGACTACACCGCAAAGACACAGTTCATGTTCAAGATAAACAAGGGCATCTTCTCCTCCCGCGACTCCAAACGCGTAAACGAGAGCACCTCGGACGAGAAAAAGAGAATTCCCTTCCCCCAGATGATTTACTTCGGAGACGGAGAAACCGACATCCCCTGCATGAAGATTGTGACAATGTTCGGCGGCAACTGCATCGCAGTTTACAATCCGGAGAAGCCGGAAAAACGCCAGATAGCAGAAAAACTGAAAAAGCAGGGCCGCGTAACTTTTACCGCGCCGGCCCGCTACACGACAGACAGCAAGGCCTTCCGCATTGTCTGCTCAATCATAGACAAGATAAGGGTAGAGAAAGACCTTAAGCGACTGGCCAAATAGCAAAATAATACAAACAAAAAATCGGGCGGCGATGAGCCGTCCGATTTTTATTGTCCCTTGTTGTCAAATTACTTGATAACAACGCAGCGGTTGAGCTGGTAAGGAGTGTCGAAGAGGTTGTTCTTGTCACCCTCGTTAACGACCTCAATGCGAGACTCAGCAACACCCTTGCTTACGAGGTAATCCTTAACGACCTCCGCACGTTTGCCGGCGATCTTCTCATTGATGGTAGCGTTACCAGTCTTCTTGTCAGCGTGACCGTAAACGGTAACCTTGTTCTCAGTGTTAGCAAGAACGTTCTCGATGTAGTAATCGAGGTGAGCCTTCTCACGTACGCTGAGCTTAGCGCTGTTGCTGTCGAAGTAGAGAGTAGCAGGAGTAGAAACTGCAACATCCTTGTAAACTACGTCAGGAGTCTTAGCCTTAAGGGCAGCGATCTCATTCTTAAGAGCAGCGTTCTCTGCCTCAAGAGCGTTTACGCGATCCTGGAGTGCGTTGTACTGATCAAGAGTGAAAGGAAGCGGAACTACTACAGGAGTAATTGAGCTGTGACGGTCGAAGTTGGTCTTGCCAAGGTTGAATACGAGGCCTGCGGTAGCAGAAAGGAGGTGTGCATACTTCTTACCAGGGTATTTGTAGATAGCTCCACGAGCCTCAACAACGTTAAGGTCTACGAAGAAGTCTACACGCTCGCCAAGACGGAAGGTGTTGAGGAGACCTGCACCTGCACCGAACTCCCAGTCCTTGGTGTCACCAGTAAGACGGAGTGCGCCAAACTGAGCGTAAGGAATAAGATTGTAGAAACGGGTCTCTTTGTAACCGTCGATAGACTCGAACATGTTCCAGAGAGCGTCTACATGGAAGAAGTGCTGATTCCACTCCTTAACGGCGCCACGAACATTGGTCTTGTAGTCTGCACCGTTCTTGATACCACGGTAACCAGCGCGGAGACCGAAGGTAGGGGTAAGCCACTTACCAACGTTTGCGTCTACTGCGAGACCGCCGATGTTGAAGTTCATCTTGGAACCAACGGTAGCGTTTGCACCGGCACCAACACCGATGAACCAGTTGTCCCAGAATTTGTTGGACTCATAAGAACCGCGAACAACGTTTCCGTTCTCGTCACGGTTGCCATTCTCCTGTGCAGAAGCATTGAAGGAGAAAGTGAAGAGACTTGCTACTGCAAGTGCTCCGAGAATAGTTTTGATACTTTTCATAATATTGCAATAAATATTTAAGTTATTGTCAAATTAATATATCCGTTCGGGCATGCTTTAACGCATAC
>OMVB01000155.1 GCA_900314395.1 uncultured Prevotellaceae bacterium
GGCAGAATTCACAAAAAGTGACGGCGTAAAATGGTCTTCACCGTTTAAACCTGAATATGGGAAAACATATCAACTTGTTATTTCCATACAGGGGTCAGACTCTCCTATAACAGCAGTTACACGGATGCCTGACAGAGTTGAAGTTGACTGTTGGATGAAACGAAGATGGTATAATGATTTCAATTACATCTTTTATTCATACGAAATTCGAACCCACGACCGTCGGCCTGGACAATACGATTATTTTGGTTCGCCATACTTACATTCATACTACGCTTGGTTTTTCAGCAAAAACAATAAAAATGTGGCCACATCCCATCCTTACGCGGACCATTTTAATATTTCGCAGAACTCTGTTTCAAACTTTGAGTTTATTAATAAGTTAAATGACAGTCCTATATGGTCTATAATGCATACCGATCTTTTTGGTTGGGTTTCCCAGTATTGTAAGGATTTGCCCGTATTTAACAGTTTTGTAAGGATTCCCGTACCGACCAACTTCAATAATGGATTCACAGATTCAGAGACTGTCTATATTCCATTATATTCACCATTAAGTTTCATATTGATAAATGATTATGATCTCCGTAACGATTCCTTTGAATTAGGCGCCCGTTATGATGTCTATTTCTTGTCAGAGGAATACGATTTATACATGAAACAGTTATATACCAAAACAGTACTTAATAAAGATAATTTTCTCTCAGTATTCGACACGGAGAATTTATATACGAATATCCGCGGTGGATTTGGCATTTTTGGTGCCGTTTTTCAAACCGAGGATAAATCTAATATTCGTGGTTACAAAGACGATTTTCTAGACCCTGACAGACCGTATGACTACTAGAGTTTTACATATATTCACACCCATAGTTCTGGCCGTCATAACAATGGGAGAACTGTCTGCACAGCAAACCACAGTGCTACAAGATACACTTAAAGCATCCATAAAGATTGCCGATTGGAACAGAAACAGAGAAACCGGAACCAGGCTCGTCAAGCCTGCTGATTTTCAGACCATGGTCTCTGCAACCGGAGAAGCCGACGTGATTAAACTCATTCAGACATTGCCGGGAATCGCAACAGGAGCGGAAGGGTCAGCTGCCATTTATGTTCGCGGAGGCAATATTGGCAGCAACTTGATAACTCTTGATGGTGTTCCTGTTTACGGAAGCAGTCATTTACTGGGCTTCACTTCCGTATACTCACCGGAAAGCATTCACGAGGCACATTTTATGGTTGGAGGATTTACTTCTGAAGAAGGTAATCTGACGGCTTCCCATATTCAGTTAACTTCTGCTACTCCGGATTTCGACACGCTGCATTGGAATGCATCCGCATCAAACTTTATCCTTGGTGGTTCTGTTACTGCACCAATTGTAGAAAAGAAAATTGCTTTTACCGCAGCCGTCAGGTTTTCTCCTATCGGGGTAGAGTATTCGCTACTGAAAAACATGCTTCCATCTGGAGCAAAAAGTATCAGTGATGCATCGGCGTTGGTTTATGACGTATTCGCCAAAGCCGCATGGCGCATTTCACCTAAACATGATATAAGTTTGTCCGTTTTCAACAGCCTTGACACATACAAATACCTGTATGAAAGCGATTCGGAGGAACATATGCGATGGAACAACCTGGTTTTAAATCTTAAACATAAAGCACGTACTGACGGACCGTGGTTTTTTGATAACGGATTGTCTTTTAACAGTTTCTCTTCCAGACAAGCCGCGCTGAAAATTCTTTCAGAAACAGAAAACAACCTCGCTATCGGCAGCGATATCAAGGAACTTATTCTTCAGACAACAGCAAAACGCCAACTTGGGATGTATTCTGAGTTTCAGGCTGGATTTAAAACTCGATATGCACGATTCAATCCCGGCTCCTCGTCCAGGATTTCCGGAGGTCTTCTGATGCATCAGGAATCCCCGGCTGTGGGTGATGTTTATTACAGCAGCACAAACACACTTCACGCTCAATTGGCTTATATGAATACTAATCATCTGGAAATGCGTGCGGCCGTCAGAGCAAATCTTTACCTCGCAGATGCAGAGCGAGTGGGAGATTGGAAAGCCCGTTTTGACCCGGAAGTCAGCCTGCTCGCCAGATGGTACCCTGTCAACTGGTTCGGTATTGAAGGTACTTTCGACTGGCTATCTCAGTATTATCATACACTTGAAGGAGTCCCTCTCGGCTGGTCGCTTGATATGATTATTCCTTCTGATGCCCAATGTATACCGGAAAAATCCAGACAATTGTATGGTGGCGTTTTCTTTTCTTTCGGTGAACACAGGTTTTCCATCGGAGGATACGAAAAGAAGATGAATAACCTTGTATTCTTTATCGATGCAACACAGTTATTCAGCTCTGCCATTGCCGGGTGGAAAGATAACATTGATGTGGGTTCCGGCAATTCTCACGGATTGGAATTTCTCTA
>OMVB01000048.1 GCA_900314395.1 uncultured Prevotellaceae bacterium
TCTATTTGTACCATTCGCTCCGATATTATTGGCCCATGTCGCTCAGGTACAAATACAAAGCTAGATGATTTCGCGGAGGGGGTGGTTGTCCCAGGTGGCCAGGAGGATGGAGGCGGCGGAGGAGGAGAAGTCGAAAGGCTGGTCCGGGTAGTCTGTGCCAAAGCGTGTTATTACCAGTTTTCGTACTATGTAGTGACAGTTGGCTTTGGGCTTGTCAATGGTCAGCGGGTAGTAACACCTGTGGCCGTCTATCTGGCATTGCAGAACCAGGCGGGTTTTGCGCGGAACCCAGCCGCCGGCTTGTAAACCGGCGGCGGAACCGGCCCAGAAGTCTTCTTCTGTGTCGTTAGGGCCTGTGTACAGGCTCAGGTTCAGAGTCTCTGATGCGCCGTGGGCTATGTTTCTCCAGGGGTTGGAGTAACTAAGGTCCGGCGGATTCATGTAGAACTCCCCGGATTTTACAAGGGCTGCTATATGTGAGGCGGTTTTGTCATTCCATACGGCATCAGGACTCATTCCTGACGGACTGAACCACCATCTTCCGGAACTGCTGCCGTTTTGAGCGAAGATGCGGTATTTGCCCACTCCGTTAATCAGGAAGACCTTTTCTACTGTAATGGTTTTACCGGCGTAGGCGCCTTCTGAAATGCGGTTTTCTACTTTTTCCAGAGTAATTTTACAGATGTCCCTCGGAGCCTGGATTTCCAGCTCGTTTATGCCGGGAAGCAGGGTCTGGTCCAGTGCGAAGGAACAGGTAATGTTGTTCGCTGTCATTGCTGCTAGGTTTGCCGTCACGGTGTCTGCGTGCGGGCGGACGGGGGCGCCGTCACCGGCGCCCCAGCCGGCAATATTGCCGGCGGCAAATATCTTTGCCTCGTCCGCCCGGCACTCCGCTACCAGCCCGTTCCCGGCAGAAGAAACATAGGTAGTGTCATCCCCGCTCATAATCCACACTGCCAGCGAGTTTACCTGCGAGTCTGCCAGCAGGGCCAGCGTCGCCTTCGTTGACACATCTTCCGTCCCGGCCGCTGTGCCGGAAACTTCCGGCTCCAGGTCTCCGCAGGCGGCAGCAAGCAGCGCTGCCGCCAAAAAACTATATCTCCAATTCTCCATAATCATCTCCATTTTCCCAAGTCGGTACAATAACTACCACGCGGACCTCCGCACGGTCTATAAACACAACGACATCGTCAAGATCCCTCTTGCCCCAATCATAATGTGCCTCTGCAATCAGTTCACCAATGGGATATTGCCTTGTAAACTGCCGCTCGTCGTACGTAATGGTAAGCACCAGCGAATCATCCCCCTGGCGCGGCAGCCTGGCGGAGAAACTGTTCTCCTTCTGTTTCTCCGCCTCAAAGCTGAAGCTTCCTTTTGTAGCCGCGAGAGTTCCGGTGTCGAAACCGTCCCAATTGCCTGTCAATGAGCATCCTGTCACCTGCCAGGCGTCACTCTGCTTGAAGGCAATCCGCATGGAACACCACTGTTTTGCCAGGTGCAGGGTGTCGGAAGCGACTTCTCCCTTGCAGTTTACGTCGCCGCTGTAAACAAAAACACTGTCCGCCTGTGAGCCCTGCCCTATCTTCAGAACGGACCCTGTTCCCATCATATTCTTTACCCCGAACACGCTGTGAACATTCACTGACGACTTGGGAACCTTCAGCATGTA
This sequence comes from uncultured Prevotellaceae bacterium, assembly GCA_900314395.1. GTDB lineage: Bacteria > Bacteroidota > Bacteroidia > Bacteroidales > UBA932 > Cryptobacteroides. The sequence goes on from OMVB01000048.1 coordinate 1,670, forward strand.
CGGTTTGCCGCCGGCAAAACTGTCCCCCGCCAGGGAACCTTCAAAGTATTCCTGCCCGGATTCGGTATCGGATATGAGAAATGAGTTACTAATGCTTTTATACACCCTTTGTTCCAGGCTTCCGTCGGGATAAATGCTCAGAATGCACGGGCAGTCGTCCCGTTCTTCCTTGATGCTGCAAGACACGGCCAGAACAGCCATCAAGGCAGACAGTGTTTTCCTTTTCATACACTTAAAATTCAAAAGATCCTTCCGAAGTCTCGTTGTTGAACTGTCCTACGATTTTTCCTGTATCCCAGTCCTTTACTGTAACCGTGAACTCGCAGACCGCCTTGCTGACCGGCAGTGAAGGATTGTCAGATCCCAGGCGTTTAATAACAAGATTGTCAATCTTGTAATAGTAGTTTGGCTGGGTGTAGGGAATGCTGATAGGGTAGTAGTACTTTTTGTCGGCTCCATTGATATGCAGCGTGGTTTCCACCACCACCTTGGTGGTATTGTCCGCGGTCTTGTCATCCGTGCTGTGTGCAAACGGGTTAGGATAGGTGTAAAAATCCCTGTTGATGGTAATCTTATGGTCCGTTCCTGCCCCCGGATAAATAATTCCGGAACGCAGCGTCTCTGTCGTGAGCACGTTTGCCGTTGCGTCAAGGTTCACGACCTTGGTATTGCTGAACGATGTAGCATCGAACCAGTTGTACATTCCGTTTGCAGAAGTGTTGTTAAGGGCAGGGTCCGGGAATTTGTAAAAAGGCAGGACCCTGCCACCCTCCTGCACTGCCGGACGGAAGATATTGGGGTAGTCAGCACCTTCTGTATATGCGCTCGTCCCTATAATTCCGAACACATCCCTGGCATCTCCGTTCACAAATTTGGCCTGCTTGGGAACGTTCATCAGATACACCCTGTCCACTTTGAACGACAGATTCCTGAGTGCAGGTGATTCAAAGGCCCCCTGAATGCTTCCGAAGCTTATTTTTGACACAAGTCTTCTGCATGAAAGGGCAATCTCGTTATTCTGGCTGGAGTTCAGGGTCACCTCTGCTCCTCCAACCATGATGAAGTTTCCTGCGGAATTGTCCTTGAACTCCGATATTTTCTGCTGCAACTCTGATTCCAGCGTTACAGTTTCACCCACCGTTGCTACGGCGTTCGCAAGTACATAAATGTGTTTCAGGCCGGTTGAGGCGTTGAAATTAAGCGTTGCGCTGGTGGTTGAAGAAAAGTCCGCCGCAGCGGCTTTTTTATATGCCTCCAGGAAGCCTTTTGACGATGACGCGGGATTGTTGTCAAAAATAAAGACCTCTACCGAATTTAGTTTGCTCTCCGGCTCACTTGCCTTTGTGGCGGGTGCGGAAACAATTGACAATGAGAGACTTGCGTCGTTTGCTTTTTGCTCTGCCGGAGCCGATGCCTCTTTGTTGCACGCCGCCGTGAGCAGCATAAGTGCTCCTGCTAGCGGAGCGATATAAGTAATGATTTTCATTTCTTTAGGTTTAGATAATGTTGAATAAAACTTCTTCAAGATGATATTCTTTGACCAGGTTTGATATCTCCGGGTCCAGGTTTCCCCTGTTGACCAGGGAAGGATTTAGTTTACACGCATCAAGATAGCTTTGAATAGCATCCTGCTTTTTGCCTGTGCGGCTGTAAATGACGGCCAGCATGTAAAGGACCTTGTCACTTTTTTCCAGCGATTCCAGTATCTTCCTTGCGCTGGCGTTATAGCCTGCGGCGCAGTATGCCACTGCCGTGTTGTAATCTTTGTACGGTCTCAGGAACGCGATGGCGGCTTTATAGTCCCTCTCTTTTATAGCTTCTACACCTTTTGCATAAACGGTGTCCGGAACGGTAGTTCTTACGGTATCCTTTATCATTCCTTTCCGATGAAGATAAAAATTGAACCTGACTATGCGAAGGCGGGGGTACAAAGTACTTCTGAGGTACGTGTAGTAGGGTTTTCCTCTCATTGCAGCTTCTCTGCTGTCAAGGTCCCTTATACCGGAGACCGCCTTGTAATCCGCCTTGTCCGCCGCGCCAAGCAGAGTGTCCTTTTCCACCAACAAATCCAGCATGGGCCAGTTCTCCGCCTGGCTCGCCGTCCTGTAACTTATGAGCTTGCCGGACTGCGAAATGTCAAGGGAATCCGCCGTGCGCCTGACGAACTTGTCAAAAAAAGCCTTTACAGATTCCGCCCTTGCTGCCGCCAAAGCCCTGTTGCTGCCAAGGGAACCTTCCGGAGAGCAGGAAGCCGTAATTACGATTGAATCCATAAGGAAGGTCTCGTTGTCTAGCAAATCCCTTAGATTCCGCTTTATACGGCTTATCTCCTCTCCGTTGTTCTCCCTGCCGGCGAGAACCTCGCTGCTTCCTCCGGCAAAGTCTATGTAGCAGGCCGTATTGACCTCTGCATTCCTGTGTATGACGGTGGAAACATAGTGAGGGCTTTCGTCCACAAGGGAGCTAAGCGAGCTGATGTAAAAGTCCAGCGGTTTGCCGGCCGGGATTTCATAAAGGAGTTTGTCCTCTTTGTAAATCTCTCCGCCAAGCGCCACAGTCACCTTTTTCATACTGCTGCTTACATTCAGGGTCTGCACATACCGGTACACAATATCCCCTGTACCGTCGGTAACAACCGTATCAATTCTGAGTCCTTCGTCGTTAATGGGCATCTTGATGTATTTCTCACGCATCTTTTCTTTCATTTTGATACGTCTGTTGTTCCGACGGACCTGGTATGCCCTTGTATAGTGCCTGACAGCTTCCTGCTCCGACACCCCGTACGCCGACAAAAACTCACCTTCACTGACTTCCGTGGAATCCTGGCGGAACCTGTAGATCTGCGGCAGGTTGCGTCGCAGGAATATCTCCAGCTGACGCATGTCAATGAACCTGGTACTGTCGGTAATGATTGAGCTCAGGAATTTCCGGTACCGTTCGTAGCCTTTAAGCTGCCTTTTGCGGTATGCGGCTCCGGTGACCTGGACATTCTCCAGTTCTTTTGTCCCGTCCGGAGTGGTCAGGCTTGGCTTGAAACGCAGCATCCAGTCAGAATCTGTCATGGCTGCCGGGACGGTGACATCAAAGGCGATGTCCACTTTCCCGTCACGCTCCGCCACGTTCCTGAATCTCGCAGAGACAACCGCCGCACGGATCTCGTCGTGGGCAACCATTTCTCCGTTCTCGTCCTGGACAGCATTCATTAAAATCAACTCATTTCCCTGAACATCCCTTACGCGCAGCGTATCACTTAAAGACTGTTCGATACTGTCAAAGGCCGGGGCCGGTTTTTCATCGGGCAGGCTGATTGATGCGGAAGTGCTTCCGTTCCGCAGCAAATCTATCTTTCCCGTATGTGTGCACGCCGCCGTCGCCGCGACGGTTGCAACTGTGAGAATCAATCGTTTCACTCTTCTATCTTTTCTACTTTGTTGGCTATAACGTCATAGGAAAGGCGCTCTATCCCTTCCGAATCTGTGTAGGTGCGCGTCCTCATGCGCCCGAACACCTTTACTCCGTTTCCCTTGGAAATGGCCTCCGGATTGTCGATGGCTTTGCCCACCCTTGCCAGTACGGTGAACCAGGTGGTTTCCACCGAGGCCTGGCTTTCCTTCATGTTGTAGAAGTAATTTGTTGCTACAGAGATGTTGGCCAGTGTTGAGTCCGGGAATGTAGTCACTCTCACACTTCCCACGAGACCTTGAATCTCTACGCGATTGTATTGTTCCATACTCAAATAATGTTTAAGGTTTGACATCACCGCCAATCTGCAGCTTTGCGGCTCGTGTGCAAAGAAAGTGTAAAAACAGTTGCAAAACGTGAAATTTACAAATCTTAATGAAGGTTTTGTTAAAGTTTAAGAATCGACAAAACAAGCCACTATCGCTCCGGACAGTGGCTTTTTATGAAAAATATTAAAATTTGTAAAAAATTGAGGTTTTTTTCTTTTGAACTGTTGCCGGTTTCACGAAGCCTTCCGAACTTAAAGGCATGAAACTGTCAGATGAAGAATACTCCCTGCGAAAGCCGCATTGTCTTGAATGCGGAAAGGAAATGGTTTACGGGCGCCCGGACCGCAAATTCTGCAGCTCCAGGTGCAAGAACAAATTCCACAACCATACCGGCCAGGCACCCAGGCTGACCAAGCTAAGGGTGCAGCACACTCTTGACCGTAACTACAAGATACTGAACACCTTCCTGGCTGCCGGGCTTACATCGGTGCCCATTGCAACCCTGGTTGTCATGGGCTTCAATCCCATGTACTCCACCTGCGTCATACATAGCGGAAGAACGCACACTTACATGTGCTTTGACATAAAGTACAGCATGTCCTGCGCAAGGGTCTACCAGATGGAAGTCACAAGTGAACTTCCCAAATAAAAAAAAGCTTCACCGGCCGCGGTGAAGCTTTTTTGTTTAATGTTTAACTTCCGTAACTTTTATGTGCGGATCTTTAAAGAGTATCATAAATGCGATTCCTACTACAAGTGCGTATCCTGCGAATACGAACCATGAGTTGGGCCAGCCGATATTCTGGACAACCATACCTGCAAGGTAAGAGCCTATGAATGCGCCAAGACCGTTGGTCATGAGCATGAAAACGCCCTGTGCGCTTGCGCTGATGGATTTGTCTGTCTCCTGCTCTACGAAGAGCGCTCCGGAAATGTTGAAGAAGTCAAAAGCGACACCGTAAACAATCATCGACAGGAAGAACATCCAAACACCTGCACCGGGATCTCCCGTTCCAAGGAAGCCGAACCTGAATACCCAGGCGAACATAGAGATGAGCATTACCTTCTTGATTCCGAACTTCTTGAGGAAGAAAGGTATAAGCAGGATACACAGGGTTTCTGATATCTGGCTCAGGGAAATAAGCATTGTAGAGTGCTGTGCGAAGAAGTTGTCTGCATACTCCGGCATGTCCTTGAAGCCTTTGATGTAACCATCGGCAAAGGTATTGGTAATCTGAAGGGCCATTCCAAGGAGCATGGAGAAAATGAAGAAGATGGCCATTTTCTTCTGTTTGAAGAGGCTGAACGCCTTGAGACCCAGTTTCTCTACAAGAGAGCCGCCTTTGCCCTTGTTTATAGAGCATGCGGGGAGTGTAAAGCTGTACAGGCCGAGGATGATGCTGATTCCGGCGGAGAGCCAGAGCTGCTTGTTGGTGATGTTGAACCCGGTAAGGTCAACTACCCACATTGCACATATAAAGCCGATGGTTCCGAACACCCTGATAGGAGGGAAGTCTTTGACCGTATCCATTCCGGCCTTTGTAAGAGCGTTGAACGCCACTGTGTTTGACAGGGAAATCGTTGGCATATAAAAACATACGGCACCCAGCATAAGCGGATAAATGCTGGAGTATGTGGTCTGGAATGAGGCTGCGATAAGGAAGGCAGCGCAGATTATGTGGGACAGACCAAGGGTTTTCTGTGCCGGAAGGAATTTGTCTGCTACGATACCCAGGAGGGCAGGCATAAACAGGGATGCAATGCCCTGGAGTGCATAGAAGCTGGCAACCTCAAGCGGTTTGAATCCCAGCACGCTGCTAAGGTAGGCTCCAAGGGAAATGAGCCATGAACCCCATGCCGCGTACTGAAGGAAATTCATCACGATGAGGCGGATTGTCAGAGATTTGTTTTTCATATTGGAAAAATGTTTCAGTTATTCTAAGGTTAAACCATACAAAAATAAGAAAATTTCTTGTAAAATGACTATCTTTGACAGTTATTTTAAATGTACCATGTCCAGATTCAAGGTAACTGCCAGAGACATAAACAGTTCTGCACGATGCGGAGTCCTTGCCACAGACCACGGAGAGATAGAAACCCCTATCTTCATGCCTGTCGGCACCGTGGGCTCAGTGAAGGGCGTTTACCACAGGGATCTTAAGGAAGATATCGGCGCACAGATTATCCTGGGCAACACTTATCACCTGTATCTGCGCCCAGGCCTGAGCATCTTGAATACAGCCGGCGGCCTGCACAAATTCATCGGCTGGGACAGGCCAATCCTCACGGACAGCGGCGGCTTCCAGGTTTTTTCACTCACCGGAATCCGCAAGCTTACACCGGACGGATGCACCTTTTCTTCACACATCGACGGTTCAAGGCACACCTTCACCCCGGAGAACAATGTGGATATCCAAAGGACCATCGGCGCGGATATAATAATGGCCTTCGATGAATGCTGCCCCGGGGATGCGGACTTCAAATACGCAGAAAAGTCCCTGAAACTCACGCAGTCATGGCTGGAACGTTATGCAAAGCGGTTCGATGAAACTGAGCCCCTGTACGGGTATTCCCAGACCATGTTCCCCATTATCCAGGGCTGCGTTTACCCGGAGCTAAGGAAGCGTGCGGTGGAACATGCACTCAGCCTTGACAGCGACAACAGGGGAGGCTATGCCATCGGCGGACTGGCAGTAGGGGAGCCCACGGAGAAAATGTATGAGATGCTGGAGCTTACGGCGCCTCTTCTTCCGGAGAACAAGCCCCGCTACCTTATGGGAGTCGGAACCCCGGCGAACATATTTGAGGGTATCGCCCGAGGCGTGGATATGTTCGACTGCGTCATGCCCACCCGCAACGCCCGCAACGGGATGCTTTTCACCTGGAAGGGCATGATGAACATGCGCAACAAAAAATGGGCGGAGGACTTCGGTCCCATCGACCCTGATGGAACATCATTTGTAGATACACATTATACAAGGGCTTACCTGCGGCATCTTTTCATCGCGGGAGAGATGTTCGCGGCGATGATAGCCAGTGAGCATAACCTTGCCTTTTACCTTGACCTGGTGCGCCAGGCCCGCAAACATATCCAGGCCGGGGACTTCACCGCGTGGAAGGATTCGGTTATGCCGGGATTAATGACAAGACTGTAATGAAGTGGAAGCCGAAGATACTTGACGTTTACATCACGAAGAAGTTCATGGTGACATTCTTCGTGGCGCTGCTCCTTATCATCGGCATCATAATCATATTCGACCTAAGTGAAAAGGTCGATGACTTTGTACAGAAAAAAGCGCCCATACAGGCCATTCTGGTGGATTATTACCTGAATTTTATTCCTTATTACATGAACATGTTCAGCCCGTTGTTCGTGTTCATAACGGTAATTTTCTTCACCTCCCGCCTTGCTGCCAACTCGGAAATCGTAGCCATTCTTTCCTGCGGAGTCAGCTTCCACAGGATGATGGTGCCGTATATATTCTCCGCCACTATAATAGCGATGCTGTCACTGTCGCTGAACTTGTGGGTCATACCGCGGGCGAACTCCGTGCGCCATGAGTTTGAGAATACTTATGTAAAGAAGAGGAACGCCCTTGCCACGGAGAATGTGCATTACCAGATAAACCCCGGTGAGTATGTCTACGTCCAGACGTTCAGCCGGTGGAACAATACCGCATACAAGTTCACTCTCAAGAGAATAGAGGGCAAAAACCTTCTTTCCAAGATATCTGCGGAAAGCGCCGTATGGGACAGTGTGGCCCGTAACTGGCACCTGAAGAAATGCTTTATCCGGGAAATGGAGAACGGTATCCTTAAAGACAAGGTTTATCTAAGGGAGCAGGTGGATACAACGCTCCCGCTAACCGTAGAGGATTTCTACAGAAGGAATAATACGGTGCAGGATCTGCCTCAGGGAGAACTTACCAACCTTATTTCCATCCAGGAGCTCCGCGGGGACAAGGATATCAAGTATGCCCTTATAGAGTACCATAACAGGTTCGCCCTGCCTTTCTCCGCCTTCATACTTACCATCATCGGTGTATCTCTTTCCTCCAAAAAGAAAAGGGGAGGACTGGGATGGAATCTTGCGATAGGAATTGCACTCAGCTTCTCTTATATATTATTCATGCGATTCAGCGAGATGTTCGTATTTACGGATACCATGCCCGCCGGCCTGGCTATCTGGCTGCCGAACATCCTGTATGCGATTGTCGCGGTTGTATTGTATAGGATAGCTCCTAAATAATTGATAATATGAAAGTTAAGGTGGTAAACAAGTCGCATCACGCCTTGCCGGCCTACGCGACGCCTTTGTCTGCAGGTCTTGATTTGCGGGCCAATATTGATGAGCCGATAGTTTTGGAATCCCTTCACCGGGCACTTGTCCCTACCGGCCTTTTCATTGCTCTTCCGGAGGGTTATGAGGCCCAGGTCCGCCCCCGCAGCGGCCTTGCAGCAAAAAAGGGCATCACTGTCCTGAACTCTCCCGGCACCATAGACGCGGATTACAGGGGAGAGGTCAAGGTTATCCTTGTCAATCTTTCCCAGGAACCTTTCGTTATCGAGGACGGAGAGCGCATAGCCCAGATGGTTGTAGCCCGCCATGAGCAGGTGCAGTGGGAACCCGTAGAGGATCTTGACGACACCGACCGCGGCGCCGGCGGCTTTGGCAGCACCGGCAGACAGTAACCGGTTCTAAAGCTCCGGGATTACTTTTTCCATTTCCTGGCTGCGGGAACCTTTCACCAATATGACGGCACCCTTTACCGGGTGCTGTTTTATGTATTCTGCCAGGGCGGCGGAATTCCTGAACCAAAGGAGACCGGGTTTTACGGCTTTTGCCTCTTCCGGGGCACTGCCGTACACTTTTTCTATCGCCTTGGCAAACTCTTCTCCGGTAAGGTAAACTTCCTGAAGGCCTTTTACTGCGTTAAGAACTTCTATGTGGGAATCCAGTGAAATTACGCCCAACTCTCCCATCTGCCCAAGCATAACGGCCTTTCTTTCTGCATTAACAGAAGCGAAGCTTTCCAGGGCCACAGCCATGCTGGAAGGGTTTGCGTTATATGCATCCACGATGAGCGTATTAGACTCTGTATGAACCATTTGCGAACGTTTGTTCGCGGGCTCGTATGCGGCGATGGCTTCCATTGCATCTTCCAGTGAAACGCCAAAATGCAGGCCTACGGCTATCGCTGCCAGGGCATTGGTTGCATTATATGCGCCTACAAGCTTGGTCTCAAGAACGGGCAGGTTCTCCGATTCTGCATCGGAGCCGATGTCTTCGGGAATCGCTATCCTCATGAAAGGATGTTTTGCATCGGAGGGCAAAATAATTGAGTTCCAATAGTTTACGCCGTAAGGAACGATTGACAGGTTAGGCCTTTCGGATGCCATTTCCGCAAGGACGGCATCATCGGCGTTCATGAAGATTGTGCCGCCGACGGAGGAAATGAAATCATAAAGGGCGCCTTTGGCGGCCTTCACTCCTTCGAAACTGCCAAAGCCAAGAATATGGGCTTTGCCTACATTGGTTATGAGTCCGAAGTCCGGGGCCGATACCTTTACAAGCTTTTGGATGTCGTCA
>OMVB01000120.1 GCA_900314395.1 uncultured Prevotellaceae bacterium
GGACTTCCACCGAATCTTTGGTCTGAAGACCGTTGTGTTCCGTCATTCTTCCATGTTTGGCATTAACCAGCACGCAACTTTTGATCAGGGTTGGATAGGATGGTTCTGCCAGCAGGCTCTTGACATCAAGGCTGATCCGAAGAGAGAGCCGTTTACTATCTCTGGAACAGGAAAGCAGGTACGTGACGTTCTGTTCAATGATGATGTTGTTAACCTGTATTTCAAGGCTAAGGATTGTAAAGAAGCCTATGGCCAGGTGTTCAACATTGGTGGTGGTATTGAGAATAGTCTTTCCTTGCTCGAACTCTTTGCTATGCTGGAGAAGATGCTTGATGTGAAGATGGAATACAAGCAGCTTCCTTGGCGAGAGAGTGACCAGAAGGTATTTGTCGCTGATATAAAGAAAGCACAGGAGATTATTGGATGGAGTCCGGCGGTGAATTCTGAAGAGGGTATCCGTAAAATGGTTGAGTGGTTAAAGAAATAACATAATTATGTCAAGAAGTAGAATTTATCTTTGCCTCGCGCACATGTCTGATGAAGGTTTAGAACAGAAATACATCAAGGAGGCGTTTGATACCAACTGGGTGGTTCCTCTGGGCCCCAACGTAAACGGTTTTGAAAAGGATCTGGAAGCGTTTGTTGGAGAAAACAAACGTGTGGTGGCTTTGAGTGCAGGTACTGCTGCTGTTCATCTGGCTCTTTTGAACTGTGGCGTGAAACCTGGTGATGAGGTGATTGTGCAGAGCTTCACATTCTGTGCGTCTAGTCACCCTATAACGTATCTGGGTGCAACACCGGTGTTTGTGGATTCAGAGAAGGATTCTTGGAATATGGATCCGGAACTGATGGAGGAGGCTATCAAAGACCGTATTGCAAAGACGGGCAAGAAGCCTGCGGCTATTGTGCCGGTAGCTCTGTATGGTATGCCGTACCAGATTGACCGCATTATGGAGATTGCTAACAAGTATGGTATCCCTGTAGTGGAGGATGCAGCTGAGGGTTTCGGTAGTCGTTGGAATGGTCAGGTGTTGGGTACATTTGGTAAATATGGCGTTCTGTCGTTCAATGGCAACAAGATGATTACCACCAGTGGTGGTGGTGCCTTGATTACCGCCAACGAAGATGAATGGCGAGAGATTATGATGTATGCTACTCAGTATCGTGAGAGCTATCCGTACTATCAGCACGAGAAGATAGGGTATAATTACCGTATGAGTAACATTTGTGCAGGTATTGGCCGTGGACAGATGACGGTGGTGAATGACCATATTGCTCACCATAAGCACGTGCAGGCTTTGTATGAGGAACTGTTGAAGGATGTGAAGGGTATCAAGGTACACGGCAATCCTGACAGCCGCTATGATTCCAACTTCTGGCTCTGTACCATCACGTTGGATGAGAACCTTAAGATTAAGGGACAGGAGAATGCTTACAAGACCATCGTGACGGGTGCCGTGGGTGGTGCCGCCGGTGTGATTCATGCTGCAACGAGTGCGCATACAGACTGTGAGCCTAACGCCAATGTGGAGGCTCTACGTGTGCTGATGGATCAGGCTCAGATTGAGGCTCGTCCGCTGTGGAAGCCAATGCACAAGCAGCCCGTCTATAAGAATGCTCCTGCTTATGTGAATGGTGTGAGCGAGGCGTTGTTCAAGGTGGGTATGTGCCTGCCCGCAGGCCCGTATGTGAGTGATGAGGATGTGAAGTACATTGTGGAGACCATTAAGAGTGCAATCTGCTAAGGACATTTTTCTTTCACTGGTTAGGAGTGGGGTCGGCCATGAGACGGAGCCCATTCCTAATCAGGTGAATTGGTCTGAGATCAAGGCCCTTGCAGATAGACAGGGGCTTTCCGCTGTGGTACTGGATGGAATCGAGCGATTACCGAATGAGAATCGGCCTTCTAAAGACATTGCATTGCCTTGGATTGGAGAAGTTGTAGGTAATTATGAACAACGGTATCATCAGTATTGTAATGCTATTGCTTCGTTAGCTCGCTTATATAACAGCCATGGAATTAAGATGATGGTCCTAAAAGGATATGCCTGTTCATTAGACTGGCCAAAACCCAATCATCGGCCTTGTGGAGATATAGATATCTGGCTGTTTGGAAAGTATCGGGAAGCGGATGATTTGGTTACAAACGAAAAAGGGTTGAGGGTTGATAATTCTCATCATCATCATACTGTTTTATATTGGGAAGATTTCATGGTGGAGAATCACTATGACTTTGTGAATGTGCATGCTCATAAGTCGAGTGCCGAATTGGAAAAGGTATTTAAGGGCTTAAGTCAGGAGGATTCGCATTGGGTGGAGGTGAGTGGAGAGAGAGTATATTTGCCGTCGCCAAAGCTTCATGCTCTGTTTTTGATTCGGCATATGGTCTCACATTTTGCCGCGTCGGAGATTTCGATGCGACAGGTGTTGGACTGGGCGTTCTTTGTGGAGAAGCACGGAAAGGATGTTGACTGGGAATGGCTGGATGGAATGCTGGTTAAGTTCCATATGAAGGAGTTTATGAGTTGCATCAATGCAATTTGTGCTGGGAATTTGGGGTTTGATGTGAGGTTATTTCCTGATGTGACATTCAATCCCATTTTGAAGGATAGGGTGCTGTCAGATATCTTAGATCCAGCTTTCGGTACAGCAGAACCACGTGCCCTGCTTCCTCGTTTAGTTTATAAATATAAACGTTGGCAGGGGAATGCATGGAAACAGCAGTTATGTTATAGTGAGAGTAGGTGGGAAAGTTTTTGGACGGGAATTTGGGCTAAGATATTGAAACCGGCAAGTTTTTGATAAGTATGGTGATTACACAAGCTATTTTGGATAATCTGACGGCCCAAGCGAAAGCATTGCCACTGCTACGTATGAATATGGACCTTAGGAATGGGCCTGAGGATGGTAGTCAGCGAATGCTGAATGCCATTGAGCCGGGATCGCCTATGCCTATTCATCGGCATAAATTTACGTCGGAGACGGTGGTATGTTTGCGTGGAAGGATTGTGGAGGAGTTCTATGATGAGTTGGAGCGGATTTGTACGGATAGGATTGAGTTGACTCCTGGTGGTCCCAACTTTCTGGTGAATATCCCGGCTGGGCAATGGCACACGGTACGGGCGCTGGAGAGTGGCTCGGTGTTGCTAGAGTGCAAGGATGGGAAGTATGAACCGTTAGGACCGGAAGATATTTTGAGTTTATGACGCTGAAAGGTGTTTTGAATGGAATCTGGCAATTCTGCCGCCACCTCTTCTGGCCCCAGTGGGGCAGCAAGCGTCGTCGCGCTCAGGAAGAGTATGAAAGGATGTTGGAGGAGGGTAGATTACAGTAGAAAAAGGAGAATCATAAAAGTATTATTACAGTGATGAAGATACTTGTTACCGGAGCAAAAGGTTTTGTTGGTAAGAACCTTTGTGCTCAATTGAAGAACATAAGGGATGGTAAGGCGCGCAACTACGGCGTGTCGGTCTCTGATGTGTATGAGTATGATTTGGACTCCACGCCTGAAGAGTTGGATTCGTGGTGCGCTCAGGCGGACTTCGTGTTCAATCTGGCGGGGGTGAATCGGCCCAAGAATCAGGAGGAGTTTATGGCTGGCAACTTTGGATTTGCCTCAACGCTCCTGGATACGTTGAAGAAGCACAAGAACACTTGCCCTGTGATGCTCAGCAGCTCCATTCAAGCCACACTAGCTGGACGGTTTGGTACTTCTGAATATGGCAAGAGCAAAAAGGCGGGTGAGGAACTGTTCTTTGACTATAGTAAAAAGACAGGAGCCAAGGTCCTGGTGTACCGGTTCCCGAACCTGTTTGGCAAGTGGTGCCGGCCTAATTATAACTCGGCCGTGGCTACGTTCTGCAATGCATTTGCGAATGATTTGCCGTATACGGTGAATGACCCGTCGGTGGAGCTGGAATTGCTGTATATTGATGACCTGGTGGATGAGATGATGTCGGCCCTGAAAGGGGAGGAGCATCACTGCGAGTTTGACGGGGTGGAGACCGTCCTGTGTGAGGATGGGCGCTACTGTGCGGCAACGGTGACGCATAAAGTTACTTTGGGAGAAATTGTTGAGTTGCTCAAGAGTTTTGCGGCGCAACCTTCAACCTTGATGATTCCGGAGATTCCGGCAGGGAGTTTTGCGAAGAAACTGTATTCTACGTATCTTTCGTATTTGCCGTATGAGAAGGCGGCGTTTGATTTGAAGATGAATGTGGATGAGCGGGGGAGTTTTACGGAGCTGGTGCATACCCTTTCTTGCGGCCAGATGTCCATCAATATCTCCAAGCCCGGGATTACGAAGGGTCAGCATTGGCATAATACCAAGTTTGAGCAGTTCATTGTGGTTGCCGGGCACGGGCTTATCCAGCAGAGGAATCTGAATGATCCTGAGGGGAAGGTTCTGGAGTGGGAGGTCTCCGGTGATCATATCCAGGCAGTGCATATGCTGCCGGGATATACACATAATATCATCAATCTTTCTGAGACGGAGGACCTGGTGACCGTGATGTACTGCAACGAGGTGTTTAATCCGGACAAGCCGGATACGTTTTTTGAACCTGTAAAGTAAAAAGATATATGGCACAATTCAAGAATAACGGGAAGCTGAAGCTTCTTATCATCGTGGGTACGCGCCCTGAGATTATTCGGTTGGCGGCGGTGATTAATAAATGTCGTGAATATTTTGATTGTCTGTTGGCACATACGGGCCAGAATTATGACTACAACCTGAATGGTGTATTCTTCAAGGATTTGAAGCTCGCGGATCCGGATGTGTATATGGAGGCGGTGGGTAATGACCTGGGCGAGACCATGGGCAACATCATTGCCAAGAGCTACCAGCTGATGGTGGAGGTAAAGCCGGATGCTGTGCTTGTTCTTGGTGATACCAATAGCTGCCTGAGTGTGATTGGCGCCAAGCGCCTTCACATCCCCATCTTCCACATGGAGGCGGGTAACCGTTGCAAGGACGAGTGCCTGCCGGAGG
>OMVB01000007.1 GCA_900314395.1 uncultured Prevotellaceae bacterium
CCCGGCTGCTCCCGCAGCTCCCGCACAGCCCGCTCCCGCAGCCGCTGCGCCTGCTGCCAAGCCCGCCGGCCCCGGCGTTAAGGTTACTTCTCCGCTCCCCGGTGTAATCATTGAGGTTTCCGTAAAGGAAGGCCAGGCCGTGAAGGCCGGCCAGAAGGTAGCCGTTATCGAGGCAATGAAGATGGAAAACGAGATAGCCGCAACCCAGGACGGTACCATTTCCGCAATCCATGTTGCAAAGGGTGATTCCGTACTTGAGGGCGCAGACATTGTTTCTATAGCATAGCTTTATGGAGCAGATTATAAGCAGTCTGGAGCAATTCTGGCAGTTTACCGGTTTTGCCAACGTAGCATGGCAGAACCTAGTTATGATTGCCATCGGTATTGCCTTTATCACCGTCGCTATTATTAAGGAATGGGAGCCGCTGCTCCTTGTTCCTATCGGCTTTGGTATGATTATAGGCAATATCCCGATGTTCCCCGGACTGAACATTGGTATTTATGAAAACGGATCGGTGCTGAACACTCTTTACCAGGGTGTGAAGCAGGGATGGTATCCTCCGCTGATTTTCCTTGGTATCGGTGCGATGACGGATTTTTCCGCGCTTATTTCGCAGCCAAGGTTGATCCTGATCGGTGCTGCTGCACAGATGGGTATCTTCGGAGCCTACCTGCTGGCAATGCATGTGGGTTTCCTGCCCAATGAGGCCGGTGCCATCGGTATTATCGGCGGTGCAGACGGCCCTACGGCCATCTTCCTTTCTTCCAAGCTTGCACCGGACCTGATGGGAGCCATTGCGGTATCGGCTTATTCCTACATGGCCTTGGTGCCTGTGATCCAGAGGCCGATAATGCTCGCGCTTACCAACCAGAAAGAGCGTCTTATCAGGATGCCCGCCCCGCGTCAGGTGAGCCAGAAGGAAAAGATAGTTTTCCCTATCGTCGGCTTCCTTACAACAGCGTTTATCGTGCCTTCAGGCCTGCCGCTTCTTGGTATGCTGTTCTTTGGTAATCTCCTTAAGGAGAGCGGCGTTACACGTCGTCTGGCAGAAACCGCACGCGGCCCGCTCATCGACGTTGTCACAACTCTGATCGGTCTTACCGTGGGTGCATCTACACAGGCAGATAAGTTCCTGACAGGTAAATCGCTCCTTATCTTCGGGCTGGGTCTTCTTTCCTTTGTAATCGCCACGTCTTGCGGCGTTCTCTTTGTGAAGTTTATCAATATCTTCATTAAGAATCCTGCCAAAAAGATTAACCCGCTTATCGGAAATGCAGGCGTATCCGCCGTTCCGGACAGCGCGCGTGTGTCAGAGGTTGTGGGCCGTGAGTTTGACAAGAATAACCATCTCCTCATGCATGCCATGGGGCCCAATGTTGCCGGCGTTATAGGCTCCGCAGTCGCTGCCGGTATACTCCTCAGCTTCCTCGGCTAGACTAGAATTAATTACATATAAAAGTTTTGCTTTCTGCGGAATTTAGGATAACTTTGCATTGTGCCGTGTGCTCAATACATATTAGCGAAAGTGTTTTCGCCGTCCTTGGCAGTAAATCTGGAGAGTGTGGAGTACGATCCTATCTTCTTGTTTTGCGTTTGTCCAGAACGTTCTGCCAGAATGTAGCGAAACGGCTCCACACTTTTGAGTTGTAACACATAAAACGGGAAGGAGCCGCCCCGGAATGATTTTCATCTATGCTACGAGTTCTATTTTCGGCTCTAATTATCTTCGTCTTTACAGCCGCAGTACCCCAGGACAAGCATCCCGAAGGCACCGTCGAGGTCAGATTAAGGAATGACCCCATGCTTTCAGACAACATACTGCCGATTACAGGCATTCCGGACAAACTTAAAATGACTGTGGGCAACAATCTGGAAGCCGTCAGTGGCACAAAGTGGTCTTTTGTTTCGGTAGGACAGCGCAGTGGCATTTCAGGAATTCAAAGTATCCCTGCTTCAGGATGGGCTTCAAGAGTGTCATTGACTCCCAGGCAAGGAATACTTGCCCGGTATGAGACCAATGGAGCGTGGGGGCCGGAATATAAATACGTAGCAATATATGTAGACCGATACCTTGAGAACAAGGACAAAGGAATAATCGGTGTCGTACTACACTATAAAACCGATTTCAGTCCCGTTGTCCAAGCTACGGACGATGATGTTTTTTATGGGGAGTATTCCGTGCAAAACAAAAGCCTTGAGAACTGGTACCTTCGCTTTGCCGATACCAATCACGACGGCATCATTTCGCGTGATGAAGCTTTATCCGTCACGGTCCTTGGCTTGGACGAATATGGACAGCCGGCATTTGGTCCGCAAGGAATTGACTCCTTTGAAATGTTGCATGCCTTCAAAAATCTCCGTGAGCTTTATATCCACGATGAAGGTGCATTCGGGACGGGAAAGATGTTCCAAAACAACATCAACAGGGTCCGAATCATTCACGAGAGTCTTGAAAAGATACAAATGAGATATGTCAAAACAAAAGAGTTGGACCTTCGTAATTGTATCAGTCTGCGCGAATTAGATCTTGCCTATTCAGATATCGAAAGTGTATTGCTGCCCGCTTCGGTGGAAAAGGTAAACATAAGCGACCCCACCGGAGGGGGAAGCATGGCAAACTTAGGAACTGCCAACTGCAAGAATTTACGGGAGTTGAATATAATTGGAAATAAATTGACGGCCCTTGACCTCTCTGCTTGTCCTGCTCTTGAGAATCTACGCGTCTCACGCAATCCTTTGGCATCGCTTGACCTTAGCGGATTGCCGCAGCTACGGGAACTGTATTGCTCGGGTTGTCAAATAGAGACCCTTGACATTTCGCACAACCCTAATCTGGCCGTTTTGCACGTTTCCGGAGGGGCGTTAAAAACGGTTATCATCCCCAAAGGGAAAACAAAACGTGATTACAAGTCCGCCTCCGGGGCATTGACATCATTCTCCGGCATCGAGGTGATAACTGAAGGAAAGGCCTTGAGTCGAGAGTCACAATTGACACAAGAGAAGGGAATCTATCATGTTGGTGATACTATTCATTTCGGTAAAAATTGGGGTATTGTGTTTTCCGTTTTTGATGGAGGTAGGCATGGAAAGGCAGTGGGTATTCCTCCTTATCAGACCACATGGCATAATGATTATGAAATAGGAAACGCATTTGATGGGTACAAAAAAGCTTCTCCGGAAATACTTAATATGTTTCGGACAGGGGCCACTAGTATGACTGACGGAAAAACCAATACGGATAAGATAGTCAGAGCCGCGCGTGACATCGAGGCTAAAACTGGTAATAAATTGGGAAAACACGGGATGTTAACAGCTCTTCTATCCCCTAAAGCCGTTGAAGGTGGATATTCGTCCCTTTACGAACAAGGATGGTATATTCCCGCTATTGATGAACTGGTAGAATTATATAATGCTGTGGCACAGGATAATCTTGACGAGGCATTCAAAAAAGCGGGATACCGTGAATGGCGCATCAGCCGGTTTGACGGTTATTATAGTAGTACGGAATTTTACGATCCCAGTTATAATGAAAGTTTTATGGAGTGCTATGTTATATGGATGCCAACGGGGGCAAAGTTGAGATACCATAAGAATCAGGACTTTGGGTTCGTCGTCACTTACATCCACGCTTTCTGATTCACATTAAATAAGTTCCTGTTATAAGCACAAGAACATTTATCAGTCTTGCTGTTATCGGGTTTGCAGCCCTGTCCTGTACTTCCCGGAGCGAAAGTGCGCTCCTCACTCTTTTGCAGGGCGGAGGGGATATTACGGTGCGTTACATTTATGAATCAGAACCATTCTGCGCCTCCGCCGGATTCAATACTCCCATCACCCGGACCTGCTATCGTGCTGGCCAGCGTGTCGAAGAGACTTATCCGA
>OMVB01000033.1 GCA_900314395.1 uncultured Prevotellaceae bacterium
GTCTTCTGACCACTGTCCGCTGCAGCCGGCGTTCTTCCCTTTCTTCAAGTTGCGGTGAATCTCTGCGTCTACTTCCTTAAAGCACTTGATTCCCATTTTGCGCATGTTCTCGTTGGAACCTACGTCGCTGTTGGGAAAATCTTTCTTCCGGAATATTATATTGAAACTCATTATAAATACCCCGAAGCCGATGATTATCAGTGCTGCTATGAAGACTTTCACCATTTTTTATCCTAATGTACGAATTCAGAACTGATCTGTTCGTAGTGATATACTCTGTGTATGATGTTTGCGAATGTGCCTGTCATTGATACGACCTTGATCTTGCTGGTGTCCTTTGTGGGATCCGTGGTAAGAGGAATTGTGTCGGTGACAAACACTTCTTTAAGTGCCGATGCTGCGATGTTTTCATATGCCTTTCCGGACAGTACGGCGTGGGTTGCGCAGGCGCGTACGGAAGCTGCGCCTTTCTCCATGAGGACATCGGCGGCTTTCTTGAGCGTGCCGGCGGTATCGATCATATCGTCCACGATGACGATGTTCCTGCCTTCAACCTCTCCGATGGCGGTGATTGAGGCGACTTCGTTAGCCTTTTCACGGGACTTGTGGCAGATGATAACCGGGCAGGCGAGTTCCTTTGCATAAACGTTGGCCCTCTTTGCTCCGCCCATGTCCGGTGCGGCGATAGAGAGGTTCTCAAGGTTCAGGGATTTGATGTAAGGGAGGAAGACCTTGCTGCCGTAGAGATGGTCTACCGGGAAGTCGAAGAAGCCCTGGATCTGTTCTGCGTGAAGGTCACAGGTCATGACGCGGTCTGCTCCGGCTGCCTTGAGCAGGTTTGCGACCAGTTTTGCGCCAATTGAAACCCTTGGCTTGTCCTTGCGGTCCTGGCGGGCCCATCCGAAGTAAGGCATTACTGCAATAACCTTGTCTGCCGATGCTCTCTTGGCTGCGTCAATTGTAAGAAGCAGTTCCATCAGATTCTCTGTAGGCGGGAAGGTAGATTGGAGAATAAAGACGGTGGCACCGCGGACGCTTTCCGTGAATGCCGGCTGGAATTCGCCATCGCTGAATTTGGTTACAACGGAAGCGCCAAGGTGCAGTTCTTCCTCGTCTGGGTAACGAATCTTGTTGAGCTCGTCAACAACCTTGGCTGCAAACTCTCTTGAGGCTGTGCAAGAGAATAATTCCATTCTGCTTTTACTGGTCATCGCAATAGTTAGTTTTTTAGGAGGTTATCTATAAAGTTAAGAATGTCTTCCTTTCCCAGACTGTTTTCAGACGAGCTTGCAAAGTATGCCGTCTGCGCCCCGTCCAGGAGGGGCTCTATTTGCTTCAGATTGCTCTGAATCTGTTTTTCCCTGGCCACAGGGCCCAGCTTGTCACCTTTGGTGAAGATTATGGAAAATGGAATCGTGCTGCCGGCAATTTCCGTCAGGAAGTCTACGTCTGCGCGTTGTATGTCGTGGCGGGAATCAACCAGCACGAAAAGGTGCCGCAGTTCTTCCGAGTGGTTAAGGTAGTCCCTGATTATGGCCTCCAGCTTCTCTTTTTCCCTGGCGGGCATCTTGGCGTAACCATAGCCCGGAAGGTCTACAAGATACCATTTCCCGTTGATTCTGAAGTGGTTGACCAGTTTTGTCTTTCCGGGGGTGGCAGAAGTCATCGCCAGTTTTTTTGTGCCTGTAAGCATGTTTATAAGGGAGGATTTGCCCACGTTCGATCGTCCGATGAACGCTATTTCCGGGAGTCTTTCCTTGGGCTTCTGGTCCACCCTTGTGCTGCTGCCGGCGAATATGGCTTCTGTAATCTTCATAAGGCAGTGCAAAGATAGGAAAATAAATTACGCCTACCAAAAAATGAGAGTTATTACCGCTAAGTTAGTGATTCTTCCGCCAAAAATGCGGAATTTTAAAGAAAAGTCGTATATTTGCAGTCCTTTCCCGCGAAAGGAGGAATGGTTCCGTAGCTCAGCTGGATAGAGCAACAGCCTTCTAAGCTGTGGGTCTTGGGTTCGAATCCCAACGGAATCACAAAGGGGACATGAAAAACACTTGCGATATGAATCATAAAATCTTGATCCCGGTTTTTGCAGCAATCATGCTCACAGGCGTTTCCTGCGCCACTCTTGACACCAACACTCTTTTGCAAGGCGGCTTGCAGGCAGCTCAGGCAATGTCTTTAAGTGATTCAGACGTAAGGGCTTACGTAGCCCAGTACATTGTGGAACTGGATGCCCGGAACAAGGTTCTTCCGGAGAGCAACGCCTACACCCAGAGGCTTCGCAGGATAACAAAAGGTCTTACCTCTGTAGACGGAGTCCCTCTAAACTTCAAGGTTTATCAGACAAATGATGTAAACGCCTTCGCCTGCGCCGACGGCAGCGTCCGCGTTTATACCGGCCTCATGGATTTGATGTCCGACGATGAGATTCTTGGCGTAATCGGCCATGAGATTGGCCACGTTGCCATGAAACATACCCGCAAGCAGATGCAGAACGCCATCCTGACGTCCGCAGCACGTACCGGAATATCGTCCGTAGGCGGCCAGATCGGCGCACTTACCCAGTCACAGCTGGGAGCAATGGGAGAGGCTGTCCTTAATGCAAAATACTCCAGGAAGCAGGAGACACAGTCGGACGACTACGCCTACACCTTCCTCAAGTCATCGGGGAAGAACCCCAAGTGCCTGATGCAGAGTTTCCAGAAGCTTCAGTCACTCAGCGGCAGCGCAAAGACAAGCGACATGGTAAGCAACCTGTTCTCTTCCCACCCGGACACGGCAACCAGAATCTCCCGCATCCAGTCCAAGCTTAAGGCTGACGGTTTGCTGTAGACTCTATTTCCTGAGAGTTTCTGAAACGTAGCTGGCTCCGCCGCAGATAATCTGGGTGAGAGCCTGTGACTCGTGTGACAGCACGGCGAATATGATTCCGGCCTCTGCCGGGATTCCGTAAATCGTGCTCAGGGCAAGGGTGATAAGATAATGATAGGCTCCGAAGCCTCCCGGAACGGGAATGACGGAGCTTATGGAGCCGATGGCCATGAGAATAAGGGCGTCCATCGGCCCAAGGGCCTCAAAACCCATATCGGCGTTGGCAAGGGAAAGAAGGACGCTGGCGCTTGTGGCCCAATATGCGAACCAGAGGAAAACGGTCAGCAGCAGGAACTTGCCTATTGACGGCATCCGCAGGCTGTCCCTTACGCCGGTCAGGATTCCCTTTGCAAAGTTCCACAGCTTGCCGAAGAACCTGTTTCTGTCGTGAAGAAAATAGCAAAGAAGTACGAACAGGCAGACAGCGGCGGCCAGAACCAGCAGAACTATGGTAGAGGAGAAGTTGATGCTCTCCAGGTTATCCGTAAAGAATCCTCCCCACTGCTCCCGGAAGACAAGGAACACCGTCAGAAGGATAAGAAGCATGACCACAGTATCCCAGACCCTGTCCACCAGCACGGTTCCAAGCACTTTGTCAAAGCTGGCCAGCCGCTGTCCGTTCCCGTCCTTTGCAGAGTGACGGGTGATAATTCCGCAGCGGGCGATTTCTCCTCCGCGGGGGATTACCATATTGACGATATAGCTGATATTCACCGCATTAAGCGTTGTAAGGCGGGATGTAGACGGATCTATCGGCAGCAAAGTCTCCCTCCACCTGCGGCTCCTAATCCAGAAGGAGTACATGCCTATCAGCATGGACAGAACCACAAACTGCCAGGAACACCGGTTAAGTCCTGCATAGAAAACCTCCCAGTCTACGCCGCGGAAAGAGAACCACAGCAGCACTGCCGCAAGCGCTGCGGACAGAATGTATTTGATAATATTTGACGCCTTTTTGTCCATATCGGTGCAAAATTAATCAAATAATCACTATTTTTGTTTTTTAAGACCAAAAATCGCAAAAGTATGAAATCTATTCTTGGAATCGGCAATGCTCTTACAGACATTCTGGCTGTCCTGCCGGACGACACCCTTCTCTCCAAATACCATCTGCCCAAAGGCAGTATGCAGCATGTGGACATGGAGACCGGAGACAAAATCTGGAATGCCCTCAAGGAGATAGGCGTAAAATATGTTCCCGGCGGCTCGGCGGCCAACACCATAACCTGTACCTCCATCTTCGGCATGCCCTCCGGCTACATCGGCAAAATCGGCAACGACGAGCTTGGAAACCTTTTCAAGAGCACGATGGAACAGTTCGGCGTAAAGACCACTATGCTTTACGGAACCAAGTCTTCCGGCCGTTGCATGGTGTTCATTTCCGGGGCCAATGCTGAGCGTACTTTTGCAGATTATATGGGGTCCGCCCTTGAGATGGGCCCGGAAGACCTTAAACCGGAGTATTTCCAGGGATACGATTACTTCCATATTGAGGGCTATCTGGTTCAGAATCAGGACCTTATAGCAACTGCGGTGCAAATGGCGAAGGAAGCTGGATGTATTATTTCCATAGACATGGCATCCTATAACGTGGTTGAATCCAACGAGGCCTTCCTGCACAATCTTGTAGACAACTACGTAGACATTGTGTTCGCCAACGAAACAGAGGCCAAGGCTTTCACCAAGAAGGAGCCGCGGGAGGCCCTGGAAGAGCTCAGCCATCATTGCAAGATAGCCGTTGTAAAGGTAGGAAAAGACGGGTCGATGGTTCAGCAGGGGAGCGAATACCACTTCATAGAGCCCTGGCCAGCCAAAGCCATCGACGCTACTGGCGCCGGAGACACCTATGCGGCAGGATTCTTGTATGCACATGCACAGGGAATGCCTCTGCGCGTCTGCGGTGAAGTAGGCTCAATAATTGCAGCCAAAGTGGTAGAGGTGATCGGGACAAAGATAGACGTTCCCAGATGGAAAGATGCAAAGCAGGAAATCAGGGAACTGATTGCTGCCAATGAGAAGTAAAAACAGATGAGTATTAAGGACTATTTCAGGAAAAGTGCCCTTAAAAAATGCGGCACAAGCCCTACCTCCATACTGCCTTTAAGCAAGATTTCTACGGCTGTTGCGCTGATCGACGTGGAAGACCCGTCGTTCGACGAGTGCAAACAGTCCCTGATGAGTTTTTTCCGTGCAAACAACATCAAGGGGGAGATATTCTTCTTCGACTTCCGGAGAATCATCAGCGGGGAGCGCCTTATCACCAGCATTACCAATACAATCCTTAAAAAAGATACGAACTGGTATGGCCGGCCCTCCTCAGAAAAACTTGCGCTTTTTGACAGCCTTCAGGAGCCCGATGTCCTTATTTCCCTTCTGCCCTATGACTCTTTCACTGCGGAATTCACGGCCCGCTACTGCAAAGCCAGGTTCAAGATTGGCAGGTTGCGCCTTCCCGGCAATGTCTTTGACCTTGTAGTTGCAGATCCTTCCGGGAACCCCCTTTCAGAAGCAGAAAGTTTCCAAGCTATAAAAACAATTCTGGACAAAATCCAATAAGCTGATATTCAAATGTCTATAAAGCCATTTTTTGAAGATATTGTTAACGGGCTCAAGGGCTTCGCCATGGGTGCAGCCAATGTGATTCCCGGCGTGAGCGGCGGCACCATCGCCCTTATAACCGGCATCTTCGGCCGTATAATCAATGCATTGAATTCGCTGGCCAGTGTATCCACGTGGAAACTCCTCTTCAAGGGGCAATTCCGGGAATTCGCGGCCAGAATCGACGGCCGCTTCCTGCTTGCAGTGGGCATAGGCATGGTACTTAGCGTATTCTCCCTTGCCAAACTTATGACGGTTGTACTGGACAAATATCCCGTCCCGACATGGGCTTTCTTTTTTGGAATGATAGCTGCTTCCGCCATTTTCATGCTGGCGGAAATCAAGGGTTGGAAGTTCTCCTACGTTATCTGGATGATAATAGGTGCTGCGATAGGCGTTGTCCTCTTTACGGTGTCGCCGGCAACCACCACCAACGACCTTTGGTTTATCTTTGTCTGCGGGGCAATCGCCATCTGTACGATGATTCTTCCAGGCGTTTCAGGAAGCTTTATCCTGCTGCTTCTGGGTAAATATGAGTATATCATGGAGGCGATAAGCACCCTGAACTGGCCTGTCCTGGCCGCCTTCGGACTTGGTTGTGTGATAGGTCTGGCTTCATTCTCAAAATGCCTGCACTGGCTGCTTGAAAAGTGGCAGCAGCAGACTATGCTCGTGCTGATTGGCTTTGTCCTTGGCTCGCTTATCAAGGTATGGCCGTGGAGCGGAGAGGCAGCGGGGACGATGATAGTTCCCGGCGTCATCTGGATTGCCATCGGCGTTGCAGCCGTCGTAATAATGGAGCTGGCGGGAAAATGGACATCGGCAAAAACGGCAAATAATAAATAATCATGATATCATTCACCTGCGACTATACACAGGGCGCGCATCCTCTTATACTTGAGCAGCTTGCAAAGACAAACCTGATTCAGGAACCCGGATACGGAGAGGATTCCTTCTGCCGCAGCGCCAGGGAGAAGATTCGCGAGGCTGTGGGCTGTCCTCGCGCCGATGTCTTCTTCCTTGTTGGCGGAACCCAGACTAATTCTACCGTAATCGATTCGATGTTAAGAGGTTACGAGGGTGTGGTGGCTGTTTCAAGCGGTCATATTGCGGTTCATGAAAGCGGTGCTGTAGAGTTTTCCGGCCACAAGGTTATAACTCTTCCAGCTTTTGCCGGCAAGATGCGGGCAGGCGATTTAAAAGCTTACCTGAAGGCTTTTCACGCCGATGCTTCCTGTGAGCACATGGTTTATCCGGGGATGGCGTACATTTCATTTCCAACGGAATACGGAACCATCTATTCCAAGCAGGAACTGACTGATATTCATTCAGTTTGCAAGGAGTACGGCATTCCGTTGTTCATTGACGGAGCCCGCCTTGGATACGGCCTTGCCAGCGATGCCGCAGACCTTACCCTTAAGGAACTTGCCGGCCTTTGCGATGTCTTTTACATAGGAGGAACAAAGGTGGGCGCGCTCTGCGGAGAGGCCGTTGTCTTCCCCAATGGGAATGCACCGGCCCATTTCTTTACCACGGTAAAGCAACACGGTGCCCTGCTTGCCAAAGGACGCCTTCTGGGTATACAGTTCGATGTCCTTTTTACTGACGATCTATACATGAAAATAAGCCGCAATGCCATAGAGAAGGCGTTGCAGCTTAAATCATTGTTTGCCAAGGCCGGATATACGTTCTATATCGATTCTCCTACGAACCAGCAGTTCCCTGTCCTGGGCAAGGCGGAGCTTGAGTATCTTAAGGGGAAGGTGGCTTTTGAAATATGGGAGCCGCTTCCCGACGGACGCTTTGTGACCCGCTTTGCTACCAGCTGGGCGACTACTCAGGAGCAGATAGAAGAACTGTCCGGGCTCTTGCTTAAGGTCTAGAAGATATTAATCCCGAAGAAAGTCAGGTTGGAAAGAACCAGCCAGATAACTACGAGACCCAGCAGTATGAAAGCTGTGGCCTTGATGCCTGCTTTCTTGATGCCGAAGGGTACAAGGAGCAGGGATGCGGCCTGTACCATAGTGCAGATTCCGTAAATTGTAACCAGGGTTGGGCTGTAGTCCATGAATCTTAAAACAGCCATTGCCGCTGTAGAAACAAAGAACAGGATAGCGAAGATAAGCACGGCGGCGTCAGAGCTCTTGCCCTCCTTGGGAGCGGCTACAGGCTGCTGATACTGAGGATACTGGGGCTGAACCTGCTGCTGGTACTGGTACTGGGGCTGTGCGGGCTGCTGGTACTGGGGCTGTGCGGGCTGCTGGTACTGGGGCTGAACCGGCTGCTGATACTGAGGCGCCTGCGGCTGAACGGGACGCTGCGGCTGCACGGGACGCTGCGGAGGAACCGGGCGCTGGGGAGGAACCGGACGCTGGGGAGCCTGGGGAGGTACCTGCGGAGCCTGCGGCTGCTGAGGAACCTGCTGGTTGGGATCTAAGTTGCTCATAATATGGAGATTTAAAGGTTAATCTATGGTAACTGACAGCTTGCCTTTTGCGGTACCCTTTGTGACGGCACGTGCGGCAGCCCTGTTATTGAAAGCTGTATCTGAATAAGCCACTATGAATGCCGCGAAGTCTTTGTATCCCTGCAAACTGTTAAGTCTGTAAGGGTTCGCAAACAGGATTCCGGTTACATTCCCAAGTTCTTTTGCAAGTGCCGACACTGCCTGGAACTGTTCCGGTGTAATTAGGCTCTCCCTTCTGGGGCCTCCGGAGCGCTTGACTGGTTCTCCGCTGTGAAAGCCTATGATTACTTTGTCGTAGCCTTTTAACTTGGCCTTCAGGGCGTCAACATCTTCCTGGGAGAAGTCTCCGTCCAGATGGAAGCGGTCTGCCGGGAAGTGCTCTTTGCAGAGCTCCAGGAAGAACTCCCGGCTCTGGTCCGTAGCTGCATTTACAGCAACGTAGGCAGTCTTTCCGGGAGCCATCGGCAGAAGGCCGGAACCGCTGATGACTGTCATGGACTCGTCGGAGATCTGCTGGATAAGGGCTTCCGTCTGCGGGCGGAAGGAATATCTAACGGCATCAACGGGGTCTACGCAGGGATTGTAATCAGGCGCAAGCATGCCGCAGCGCTTCTTCAGCTCCAGCATCTTGCGTACGCGGCTGTCCAGGCCGCGCTCGTCAAGACTTCCGCTGCGGAACAGCTCATCCAGCTGGTCGATGGTGTTTACTGCGTTCTGCGGCATCAGGAGGATATCGGCCCCGGCTATATATGCGGCAACGGAGGCATCTCCGTAATCATTGGCAACTCCCTTCATTCCAAGGGCGTCGGTAATTATTATGCCCTTGAAACCCAGCTCATTCCGCAGCAATCCTGTCACTATCGGCTTTGAAATGGAGGCGGGAGTGCCGGCAGGGTCAAGGGCCGGAACGCTCAGGTGGCCTACCATCACCATGTCCACACCGTCCGCAATCAGCTGGCGGAAGGGGAGAAGCTCTATCCTGTCAAGCCTCTCACGGTCAAATCCCAGCACGGGAAGGCCTTTGTGAGAGTCTACATTGGTGTCTCCGTGACCGGGGAAATGCTTCGCGGAACCGGCCACTCCGGCGTCTTTCATTCCCCTCATGTAGGCGCTTCCGTAAACGGCCACCTTCTGCGGGTCTTCACCAAAGGAGCGCACCCCTATTACAGGGTTGTCCGCGTTGTTGTTAACGTCTATATCGGGGGCGTAATTTGCAAAGATTTTAATCTGCGCCAGTTCTTCACCGATGGCCTTACCTGCTTGATACACAAGTTCTTCCGACGGCAGCGCTCCCATTTGCATGGCCTTAGGGAAGGAGGCGAACTCATAGAAACGCATGGATGCTCCCCATTCCCCGTCAATTGTTACTATCAGGGGAATCCTGGCGTATTTTTGCAGGCCGTTTATCATATCCATGCAGGGGGCCAGGCGGTCGTCCATCAGGATGAGTCCGCCAAGTCCCTGGCGGACAAGTTCTTCCTGGGCGGCCCGTTTTTCCGGGCTGTCGCTGCTGTATGCTGGAATAACTATGATCTGAGAGATTTTTTCCCTCCGCGACATCGATCCGATGATGGCGTCGATGTCCTGGGCAAGAGCCGCTGTAGCCATCGCCGATAACAAAAATATAATTGATAATTTTTTAAACATCAGTCTAAAATCAATTCTACGGGACAATGGTCGGAGCCGAATACTTCGTCGTGAATCTCTGCTCCGGCGATACGGGATTTAAGGGAATCTGACACAAGGAAGTAGTCGATGCGCCAGCCAATGCCCTTGGGCCTGGCCTGGAAGCGGTAGCTCCACCAGGAGTATTTGGCTACACCCGGGTTCAGGCTGCGCCATGAATCTGTGAAGCCGGACTCCAGCAGTTTGCTGAATTTCTCTCTTTCCTGGTCTGTGAAACCTGCGTTATTGTGGTTGGTGGCGGGATTCTTGAGGTCTATTTCTTCATGGGCAACGTTAAGGTCTCCGCAGACAATAACGCCTTTCTTCGTGGCAAGACCGGTAAGGTATGCCCGGAAGGCGTCTTCCCATAACATCCTGTAATCCAGGCGTTTAAGTCCGTCCTGTGAATTGGGGACATACACGCAGACAAGATAAAAATCCTGCATTTCAAGCGTAATGACGCGGCCTTCCGTATCATGCTCCGGGATGCCGATACCGTAAGTTACGGAAAGGGGAGTGTGCCTGCTGAAGATGGCCGTTCCGGAGTAGCCTTTCTTCTGGGCGTAGTTCCAGTAGGAAGTATATCCGGGAAGCTGAAGATCCAGCTGGCCTTCCTGCATCTTTGTTTCCTGGACGCAGAAGAAATCTGCATCCAGATTCTTGACGACATCGGCAAAACCTTTGCCGGCGCAGGCCCTGAGGCCGTTTACGTTCCAGGAGATAAACTTCATAGGTCTTCTATTCTATTGTCCACTCTGCACCGTTCTTGGTGTCTTTTACGGTGATTCCCAACTCTTTAAGATGGTCGCGGATGGCATCGCTGCGGCCCCAGTCCTTGGCGGCTTTGGCCTGTGCGCGCTCTTCCAGAACCATCTCCATGAGGCCGGAGATAACTTTTCCGGACGCTCCGTCTTCTGCGGAGGCATCGTCCTTGAGTCCCATGACGCCGATAACCGTGTCCGTAAAGAGCTGTGCAAGGGCTTTCAGGTCTGAATCGGACATTTTTTCCTTTCCCTCTTTTACGGAGTTGACAATTTTGACTGCATCAAAGATGCGGGCCAGGGCGATGGGGGTGTTGAGGTCGTCGCAGAGTGCGGTGTAAACATCGTCGATGATGGCCGCAACTGTATCTGAAACGCCGTCGGGGCGGCCTTCGGGGGCTGTTGTCCCTATCATTTCCCCGTAGGGAAGGTCTACGGGTTTTACGCCGGCAAGTGAGCAAAGGTCCTTGTAGGCCTGCAGGACTCTCTTGAGGCCTTTTTCCGCTGCCTGAAGGGCTTCGTTGGAGAAGTCAAGGGTGCTGCGGTAGTGTGCCTGAAGGATGAAGAATCTTACGGTCATGGGGCTGTAGGCGCGCTCAAGCTTGGGATGATTGCCTGCGAACAATTCCGGCAGGGTAATGAAGTTGCCCAGCGATTTGCCCATTTTCTGTCCGCCGATGGTAATCATGTTGTTATGAACCCAGTAGTGGACGCCGTCGGTACCTCTGGAGGCTACGTTCTGGGCAATCTCGCACTCGTGGTGGGGGAACATGAGGTCCATTCCGCCGCCGTGGATGTCGAAGGTCTCTCCCAGATATTTTTCGCTCATCGTGGAGCACTCAAGGTGCCAGCCCGGGAAGCCTTCGCCCCAAGGGGAGGGCCAGCGCATGATGTGCTGCGGCTCCGCCTTTTTCCAAAGTGCGAAGTCAAAGGGCGCGTGTTTGTCGCTCTGGCCGTCCAGGCTGCGGGTGCCTTCAAGGGTATCGTCCAGGTTGCGGCCGGACAGGATTCCGTAATGATGCTCCTGGTTGTATTTCTGGACGTCAAAATAGATGGAGCCGTTGCTCTCGTAGGCATATCCGGCTGCAAGTATTTTCTTTATTGTTTCTATTTGTTCTATGATGTGTCCCGATGCCCTTGGTTCGATGGAAGGTGGAGCCACGTTAAGCTGGCGCATTGCCTCGTGGTACAAAAGTGTGCACTTCTGAACGACTTCCATGGGCTCAAGCTGCTCCAGACGTGCCTTCTTCAGGATTTTATCCTCTCCTTCATCGGCGTCGTGCTCCAGATGGCCCACATCGGTAATATTGCGGACGTAGCGCACCTTGTAGCCAAGGTGGCGCAGCAGGCGGGCCAGTACGTCGTAGGTTACACCGGGGCGTGCGTGTCCCAGGTGTGCATCGCCGTAGACGGTAGGGCCGCAGACGTACATTCCTACATGTCCGGGGTTAATGGGCTTGAACAGTTCTTTCCTGTGGGAAAGCGTATTTGTCAGAAACAAAGGTCTCATACTCATAGTCTTTTCAAGACTACAAATATATAAAAAATACCGTCCCTAAACAAGAGACGGTATTCTTTAATAAGCTTAGTACATTATATGTTTTTCCCGGTAAAAGTGAATGTGGAACCCTCGTGCGCTTTTCCGTTCAGTGTCCAACTGCGGTTGCAGGATGGTTCTTTACCATATCTGTGGTCCGAGCAATGGTAATGGATGGTATCCTGGGAGCCATCGGGCCATGATAGAATTATATTTTCGTCCATATCAGCAGCCCCGTCAATTTCGCCAAAAAACAGCCGGTATCCGTCATTGTCCGGTTGAGCTGCTAAACCGATCATCCTTGCATAGTACGCCTTTGTTTTAAGGCTTTCTGTAACGGCCGTCTCCCAGTCTTTAACTGTGTAGGTTGTTCCCTTAAATGAAAGTGTCATGCCTGGCATGTTGTCTGATATTATGGAGTTTCCGTTCGTGTCTGTTGCGTAAATGTAAATAATAACAGGAGCCCAATCCACTTCTACAGGCGAATTTTTATTGCAAGAGGTGGGAAGTGAAGAAATAACTATAAAAAATGTTGCTAACAATGATATAAACCTTATCCTTTTCATGGCTATAAGTTTTGTTAATTAAAAATAGAACATTTATTGTATAACTGAAAAATTATATATCATCTTTTTATTAGAAGTGTAATCTTCGTTGCCAGCAGTCCAAATTGCCGATGGAGAGTAAACGGTATCATCATAGTCACCACCCCAGCCCCAATTCATATATATTTCTTCTAATGTTGGTGTGCTATAGGTTACCTCATGCAAATATCTTGCCTCTGGTTCATATTCCCCGTTACCAAGATATTTCATCCATTGATAATCCGCGTAATAAGCCGTTGCCAGGCTCTTATATCCATCAATAATAAATGCATGCCCACTAGCTGAAGATGACGCACGTGCAATTACAGGTTTATTGTTTTGTAAGCTTGGATGTTGATTTTGAGGATTCTCTTTTAGCAG
>OMVB01000065.1 GCA_900314395.1 uncultured Prevotellaceae bacterium
TACGTCCGCCGCGAGCGCAGCCAGAGCAGCATGAGCCGCTCGTTCTACATCGACAATATCGACGAGGCGAGGGCTACGGCTGAGTACAAGGATGGTCTGCTCCTCGTCCATATGCCGAAAGCGGCTGTGCAGAAAGAAGTGGGACATACCATCACCATCAACGGCGAGGCATGACCGGATAGCAAGAGGCCGGATCCTGCATTTTGGTGCGGGATCCGGCCTCTTTATTTCTGCGCTTTATGATGCTCTGTAGTGGTTTAGTCGCGTTTGACGAAATCGCGGCGCGTCAGAGTGCCGTCGTCGTTGATTTTGCCGCCAAAGACGGGGAAGCCGGCACCTTCGCCGTAGTTCTGGATGGTCGGCATGGTTTTCAGTGTCTCCATGTCCGCGTCCGTGATGACGAAGCCGTCAACGTCGGCATTGTTCTTCATGTGCGCGGGATTGGCCGTCTTGGGCAGCGGGAGCGTGCCGAGCTGCAGGCAGTAGCGGATGCAGAGCTGAGCCACGGAAACGCCGTATTTCCCGGCCATCGCTTGCAGGTCAGGATTTTTCAGGACGGCGCCGTGACCGATGGGGGAGTAGGCTTCGACGAGCAGGCCGTGCTCCTGCGAATATTGAATAACCTTTTCCGGCGTGTTGCTGATGTGGCAGAGCACCTGATTGATGACGGGCTTTACCTGGCAATGGTCGAGGATGTTCTGCAGATCCTCGGGCTCAAAGTTAGCCACGCCGATGGAACGGATTTTACCAGTCTGCTGATATTCCTCCAGCACCTTCCACGCCTCGAGGTTGCCGGCATAGTAATGGTTGCCTTCGCGGAATTTATTCCACGGTTGCGGCGCATGAATGAGTACGAGGTCCACATAGTCAAGATCGAGGCGTGCAAGGGATTCCTCGAGGCCCTTTTTCGCCGACTCAGAGGTCTTGAAATCCGCGTGGAGTTTCGTCGTGACGTAGAGTTCCTCGCGCGGCACGCCCGAGCGGCGGATGCCCTCGCCAACCTCTTTTTCGTTGCCATAGGCCCAGGCCGTGTCGATGTGGCGGTAGCCAGCCTGAATGGCATCCATGACAGCCTGTGTGGCAGCCTCACCGTTGATAAGCCACGTGCCGAAACCAATCTTCGGGATACGCGTACCGTCCGACAGCGTAAATGTTTCGTTCAAAATCATAATGTCAGCTCCCTTTCCTAATCGTTATCTTGCTAGTTTTGATTGTACGCCAGTCAGGGAAAAGAAGCCAATGCTTATCTTGCAGGCACACGCATGCTTTGCAGGCATTACGCGCAACAGCCAGGTTTACTTCCTTGTTTATTGAAGGAGCAGTTTTCCTTCATCATTCATGGAAAAAAACAGCTGGGCACGTCCCTTCACACATACCGCACCCCACACACAGATCTTGGTCAACAGCAGCTTTCATATTGCTCTCCTCCCATGTTCCGCTTCAGCGGATTTTCTGATATCCATAAACGGCCAGATCGCCGAGCTCTTCCTCGATCCGGAGAAGTTGGTTATACTTCGCCATCCGATCGGAGCGGCTGGCGGAACCGGTCTTGATCTGTCCTGCATTCGTCGCAACAGCAATATCCGCGATGGTCGTATCTTCCGTCTCGCCGGAGCGATGGCTCGTCACGGTGGCATACCCATGACGGTGCGCCATTTCGATGGCATCCAGCGTCTCCGTCAGCGTACCGATCTGGTTGACTTTGACGAGGATGGCGTTGGCGCAGCCCAGCTCGATGCCTTTTTTCAGGTAGTCCACGTTCGTCACGAAGAGGTCGTCGCCGACCAGCTGGCAGCGGGAACCGAGGCGCTCCGTCAGGAGTTTCCAGCCATCCCAGTCGCTCTCCGCCATCCCGTCCTCGATGGAGTCGATGGGATATTTATCAACGAGCTCCGCGAGGTAGTCAGCCTGTTCTGCCGATGTGAGCTTTTTGCCCCTGGCGCCCTCTTTCCACGTATAGTCGTAGAGGCCGGTGGCCTGGTCATAGAACTCGCTGGACGCGCAGTCCATGGCAAGCCGCACATCCCTGCCAGGCTGGTAGCCGGCCGTCTCGATGGCTTTCAGGATGGTCTCGATGGCATCCTCCGTCCCATCCAGGGCCGGAGCGAAACCGCCCTCGTCCCCCACGGCCGTGGAGAGGCCGCGCGCTTTCAGGACCTGCTGCAGCGCATGGAACACCTCGACGCCCATGCGGATGCCCTCATGGAAGGACGACGCGCCGACCGGACGGATCATGAACTCCTGGAAGCAGATGGGTGCGTCCGAATGCGCCCCCGCATTGATGATATTCATCATCGGAACGGGGAGCGTATACGTGTTCGTCCCGCCGAGGTAACGGTACAGGGGGAGGTGCAGCGCATTTGCGGCTGCCTTGGCAACGGCCAGGGACACGCCGAGGATGGCATTCGCGCCGAGGTTTGACTTCGTTTTCGTTCCATCGAGCGACAGCATTTTCTTGTCGATGCCGCGCTGGTCAAAGACGCTCCAGCCTTTGAGCGCCGGCGCAATGACCGTGTTGACATTTGCGACCGCTTTGCGGACGCCTTTTCCGCCATAACGAGATTTGTCTCCATCGCGCAGCTCCAACGCTTCGTTCTCGCCGGTCGAAGCCCCGGAGGGGACGGACGCTCTGCCGAACGAACCGTCTTCGAGCGTCACATCAACTTCCACTGTCGGATTGCCTCGCGAATCCAAGATTTCACGAGCATGAATCGTTGCAATTCCAAGTGCTTTCATTGGAAGGTCTCCTTTCATCTTCAGTTGTCCAAAACCAGCAGCAATGCCATCTTGAATTTCCCGTCGGCCTTCACGCTGTGCAGGCCGCCCTTCGCGAAGCGGAACTGCTCCCCGGCGGAAATCGGATGTTCTTTTCCTTCGTAGCCGATGACTGCCTTGCCATCCAGTGCAAAGACGATAGCATCTCCGGGCGCCGAATGCTCCGAGAGCCCCGTCCCTTCATCAAATGCCATGACGACGAATTTCATGGACGGCTGATTCACAAGATCCATATTCACGATTTTTCCTTTCTTGTACGGGATCAGGTCTTTCAACTGGAAAACATTTCCTTTTTTGATGACTGGGGTCATGGTGGAATCCTCCTTAAGTACAATCTCCAGATACACGCTGTCTTCTTTCGCTGCCACGCCGATGTCTTTCCCGGCGGGCTTCGCTACGGCTTCTCCTGCGGAAAGCTTCACCGTCTCCCCAGCAGGAGCGCCCATGTCCAAGACCAAGCTCCCGCTCAGCTGGACTTGCAGGATCGGGATGGGGTAGCTCTCCGCGCTGATGTCGGTGCCCTCCGCGAGCGAAAACACCGTCACGCCGCGCATCAGTTGGCCGGAAATCGTGCAACCTGGCACGACCGGATTCTCCTCGGCGATGGAAAACACCTGATGTTCTTTCTTCATGGCCTTTTGCCTCCCTTCAATTTCTGGCTTCAGTATATCCAAAGGCAAGAAAAAAATGGGGCTGTCTCACGAAAGCATTTTCGTGCGGATAGCCCCGTTTTCTTTGACCTC
>OMVB01000045.1 GCA_900314395.1 uncultured Prevotellaceae bacterium
TATTATACTACCGATGCTTCCGTGGTGCCCCAGGGTGCATACAGCTATGTGCGCTTGAAGGTGGATATGTCCGGAAATATCCTCAGTCTTATTGACGGTTCTTTCAGCAAGAACGAGGACGGCTCCGCACTTATCTGGAAGACTCCTTATTCACAGTATGTAAGGGGAGAGCTTACGCTTGGAAGGACATGGAGCCTGGGTGGCAATTTCACTCTGGCCACGCGTCTTCTTGCCGGTGCGGGTTACGCTTACGGCAATTCATCTGCAATGCCTTTCGAGAAGCATTTCTATAGCGGCGGCGCCAACAGCCTGAGGGGCTGGCAGGCCAGGGCGGTGGGCCCGGGTTATGCCAAGAAGAATGACAGCTTCGTTATTCCCAGCCAGACCGGAGACCTTAAGCTGGAGGCAAATGCAGAGCTGAGGTTTGGTATTTACAGCATTCTTTCCGGTGCTGTTTTCACCGATGTAGGCAATATCTGGACTATTAACAGCGAGTCGTCAGAGCAGGCCGAGGGCCGTTTCAACTTGGATAATTTGCCTGGAAGCCTTGCGGCGGACTGGGGATTCGGCTTAAGGTTTAACTTCAGTGTCCTGCTTCTTCGCCTGGACATGGGTCTTAAACTTCGCGATCCTTCGCTGGACGGCAGCAAGTGGGTTGGCCCGGGCAAATGGTTCCGCTCCGGTGGCAACGCCATCCATCTTGGTGTGGGATATCCTTTCTGATACCCCACTCCAAGATGGATTTTTGGTTAATATGAAGGCGCATTTACAATCTTTCTGTTCCCCGTTCACGCGGTCACGGGCGACCACGCCTCCAGATGGGTAACGCCACCCGACTTTTATAGGATTATGCGTATAATTTACAGAGTGCGTAGGCCCTGAGAAGTTCTTGAGCGTTGGGTATTACAAGATAAAAGAGGGGAATGTTTGTTTAATTGGGGTTTTTGTGATATATTTGTCTTTTACTAAACCTGCCCAATATGGCTGAACAAACCAACGAATTCGAAAGCATAAGCCCCTACAACGATGAAGAAGCCTCCAAAGCCCTTGGACAAATCGCTGACCATCCTGCCGTAGTGGCCGTATCAAAATACCTCTTTCCTGAAGAACCCGACACATTCCTCAGGGACGCCCTGAAACAAATCCACAGCGTAGACGAATTCCAGAAAGTCGTCATGACAAAAGCCGTGGAATGGGTAGTGGAAACCTCCGCAGAAAGCTTCACCTTCGACGGCCTTGAAAACCTGCGCACCGTAGACGGATGTTTCCTGGCCCTGTCAAACCACAGGGACATCATACTTGACCCCGCCCTCACCCAGTACATGCTGTTCAAGAACAACATGCCCATGACCCAGATAGCAGTAGGAGATAACCTCCTGAGTAACAAGTATGTAGAGCTTCTCATCCGCTCCAACAGAATGATCAAGGTTATCAGGGGAATATCGGCAAGAAGCCTCTATCTGTCGTCACAGCTGCTGAGCAAATACATCCGCAAAAACATCACCGAAGGCATCAGCTCAATCTGGCTTGCACAGAGAGAAGGCCGCACCAAGGACGGATACGATATCACGGAACAAGGCCTGCTTAAAATGCTTGACATGAGCGGCCCTGCAGACTTCACCACCAACTTCGAGCAGCTTAATATAATCCCCCTGAGCATCTCCTACGAATACGAGCCCTGCGATATACTCAAGGCCCGCGAACTGCTCATCTCAAGGGAAAAGAAATACGTAAAACAGGAGGGAGAAGACCTTTTCAGCATCGTCACAGGTATCAAACAATATAAAGGCAAGATACATCTTAACATCGGCGCACCACTGACGCATCAGGAGATTCACGAAGCGTCATTCTGCAACAAGAACGACCGATATCAGTTCATCCGCCACTGCGTAGACGACAGGGTAAGGGACGGCTATAAGCTCTGGGCCACCAACTATATGGCCTACGACCTGGAAAACGGCGGCAGCGCCAAGTCAGAGCATTACACCGCAGAAGAAATGGAGAAATTCAAGGCTTATCTGGAAGGCCAGCTGGACAAGCTCGCGCAGCTACCCTTCGGCCAGGAAGAAAAACTTGACCGGGATGAACTCCGGAAGATTCTCATCTCTATCTATTCCAACCCGGTCAAATCAAAGGAAGAAAGGCAGTAAGCCCCTGTCAGTCCTTATTCGTAATATGAACGTCCATCTGAGGGAATGCGAAGCTGATTCCGTTCTCCGGCAGACGCTTGTAAATCTCTTCGTTATACTTGAATGTTACCGGCCAGTAATCCGGCGTATTGACCCATGCCCACACGGAAAACTCTATAGTGCTGTCCTTCAAGGATTTAAGGTTAACGGTAGGAGCGGCCGTTCCCTCAATTGAACCGTCCAGGATACGCTCATCGCCCTGAAACATGTCCAAAAGAATCTCACGGACCTTGTCCGGATCGCTGCCGTAAGCCACATTTACGAGCCACGTGCAACGGTGAACCGGTTTCTGGGAGAAATTGTCTATATTGCCTCCGGAAAGGGCACCGTTGGGCAGAATGATAATGGAATTCTCGTAGGTGCGAATCTTTGTATTGACGATGTTAACCTCCGTCACAATTCCCTCATAGCCAAGGGCTTTGATATAGTCGCCGGCCCTGAAAGGCTTGAAAACCAGTAGCATGATTCCACCGGCAAAGTTCTGGACAGTGCCGCTCATGGCCATGCCGATAGCCATGCCGCCGGCTGCCAGAAGTGCCGCCAGGGAAGTGGTATTTACACCCAGTTCACTGATGGTAATGACAATCAGCAGGACAGTAAGCGAGATGCTCACAAAACTGGTCACAAAACTTGCGATAGTCTTGTCTGTATTCCTCTTTGTGAAAATCTTGTTGAGCAGTTTCTTGATTCTCCTGATAATCCACGCTCCTATAAGATAAATGAGCAGGGCAATCACCACCTTGATACCAAAGTTTATAGCTTGGTGACCAAGATCAGAAAGCACGCCGGCAGGGTCCTCGGCAAGCCGTTCTTTAAGGGATGCAAGCGCCGCCTTGGCAGAATCGGCAACGTTGACTGTATCCTTTATAATAATATCTAAAAGCATAAGTATTTAATTTACAGATTGTTAAACAAATAAACCATATAAGCCGCGTACATCGCTATCAGCAAAAATCCTTCCAATCTTCCAAGTTTTGCCGTTTCTGCTTTGCCGAAGAGCACTTTGCAAAGAATGATGCCGCCAAGAATTAGCACCCCATAGTCGACAAGGCTGATATTTGTCATATGAATAGGGGATACCAACGACGATGTTCCCATTATCAGCAGCATATTGAATATATTGGAGCCCAGGATGTTGCCAAGCGCAAGCTGACTTTTTTTCTGCAGCGCGGCGATGATGCTGGTTGCAAGTTCCGGTAGCGACGTACCGAAGGCAAGGACAGTGATGGCAATAAATTTATCGCTAAGTCCCGCAATATGAGCCACTTCCGTTGCACTGTCGACAAAAAGCTGACCGCCGAAAATGAGCATTCCAAGGCCGGCGAGCGATAAAAGGGAATAGACCCAGTATTTGCCGCCATCGGGGGAAGGGGAGTCCTCACTCAAGGCTGCATCGGCGGATGCACTTTTCTTATAAGTGGTAAAAATATAGTAGGCGAAGACGGCCAGCATTACCATGCCCATCCACCGGGTTATGATGTCTTCACTGCCGATACCAAACAGCGTCCAAGCCTTGGAAGCAATTGCAACACAGACAGTTATGCCCAGATACCACGGAAGATCATAGTTGCGGTTTGTCTTTGTCACCGATATCGGAAGAATAAGCGCAACGACACCCATAATAACCAGTCCGTTGAAGATGTTGGACCCCAGGGCGTTACCGGCTGCGACATCTGAATTGCCCTCGAACGCGCCCACCAGGCTAACTACCATCTCCGGGGCGGAAGTGCCTATAGCAACTATTGTGAGGCCGATTATGAATTCACTGATTCCGGCCTTCCTGGCTATTCCGGAGGCTCCTTTAACCAGCAGTTCCGCACCTGTAATAATAAGCGCAAGGCCTGCAAACAGTATGAGTAAAGGTTGTAACATTTATTTCCTTATTAATCTGCAAACGTTCTCTACGTGATGGGTATGGGGGAACATATCCACCGGCTGAACGTCCGTTATCCTGTAATCCTGCTGCAAAATGGCCAGATCACGTGCCTGAGAGGCCGGATTGCAGCTTACATAAACAATCTTTTCCGGTTTGGCATTAAGGATGACACCGGCGACGTACGGATGAATACCGGCGCGGGGAGGGTCAAGAATCACTACGTCCGGGTGTCCGTGGGCGGCCACAAACTCATCGGTCAGAATATCTTTCATATCCCCGGCAATAAAGTCGCAATTAGTGATTCCGTTAAGTTTCACATTTGTCCATGCGTCCTCTATAGCCTCCGGAACATATTCAATACCAATTACTTTGCCTGCTTTTGCCGAAACAAACTGAGCGATTGTACCGGTGCCGGTATAAAGGTCATACACCGTCTCGGAACCTGTGAGACCGGCAAAATCCCTTGCGACGCTGTAAAGCTTGTAAGCCTGATCGCTGTTGGTCTGGTAGAAGGATTTAGGGCCGATTTTGAACCTCAGATTCTCCATCTGCTCATAGATGGCATCTTCTCCTTTATAAAGGATGCAATCCTGGTCCGATATCGAATCGTTTTTCTTGAGATTAATTACATAATAGAGTGAGATAATCTCCGGGAAACGGGCTGCTACGGCATCCAGAAGGGCTTCACGCTCCTTTTTATTCTCCTGGCCGAAGCAGATTATAACCATGAATTCTCCCTTGCTGTTGCAACGGACGAACATGTTCCTCAGGAAGCCGGTGTTATTGCGGATATCGTAGAAGGGGAGTCCCCTCTCAATAGCTAACTGCTTGATAAACAAGCGAATAGCATTAGAAGGCTCCGGCTGCAGCCAGCACTGCTCAATGTCCAGGACTTTGTCAAAATAACGGCCTACATGAAAGCCCAGTCCACATTTTTGGGACTCCGGCAGGCCTTCAAGGCTCTCACCGAAGTCGAACCATCGGCGGTTGCTGAATGAAAACTCCAGTTTATTGCGGTACAGGGTTGTTTTTTCCGATCCGATGCAAGGGGAGACCTGCGGAACGTCCAGATGGCCGATACGAACAAGCTGGTCATAAACCTGCTGCGTTTTTGCATCCAGTTGCATCTGGTAAGGCAGTGGCTGCCATTTACAGCCGCCACAGGTACCGAAGTGCTTGCAGAACGGTTCAAGCCTGTGCGGAGAAGGCTGCACAATCTCTGTAATATAACCTTCCATGTAGCTGTGCTTTTTTACGGCCATGACATTCACAACATCTCCAGGGACTGCAAACTGCACAAAGAGAACCATTCCGTCTACATGTGCGATTGCTTTGCCTTCAGCTGCTACAGCTTCTATAGTTATTCCCGAGAGGGGGATCCGCTTGTCTTTACTTAACATAATATAAATTGTGTAACAAAAGGTACACTCTACAAAGATACTACAATTTTTCACCTATTTCGAATGATTTTTATTATATTTGCATTTGATACGCTCTTTAGAGCGTTGTGCTAAAACTCTAAACTGAAAAATATGGCTGTTACCATTAAACAGGTTACCTGCAAGAAAGACCTCAAGAGTTTCGTGGATTTCCCCAACAAGCTCTACAAAGACAACAAGTATTTTGTACCCAAACTGTTCTTCGACGAGGTCAATACATTCAACGAGAAAAAGAATCCTTGCTATAAATTCAGCGAGGCCGCTCTGTTCCTGGCTTACAAGGACGGTGCTCTTGCAGGACGTGTCGCCGCTATCATAAACCACAAGGCAAACCAGATTTGGAACCATAAGGAAGTCCGCTATGGCTGGATAGATTTTATCGATGACCTGGAGGTTTCCAAGGCGCTTTTGGATACCGTTGCAGAATACGGACGCAGCAAAGGCATGGAAATCATGTCCGGTCCGCTCGGATTTACGGACTTTGATCCTGAAGGCATGCTTATAGACGGTTACGACCAGCTTTGCACCATGGCCCTTATATATAATTATCCTTATTATCCCCAGCATATGGAAAAACTGGGGTTTGAGAAGGAAATCGACTGGGTGGAATACAAAATCTACATCCCGGAGGTAATGCCGGAGAAGATTGTCAAGGTTGGAGAAATCGTAACGCAGCGTTATGGCTTCAGAATCAGGAAGTTAACTAAAAAGGAAGTCCTTAAGGAAGGTCTTGGATACGAGCTTTTCAAGGTTATCAACGAGACTTATAAAGACCTTTACAACTTTACGCCCCTGACAGACGACATTGTGGACAAATATATCAAGGATTATCTTGGAATACTTGATTTTGAGTATGTTACGGTTGTAGAGGATCCTGACGGCAAGATGGCGGCATACGGCATTGCTGTGCCGTCCATCAGGTGCGCCTTGCAGAAGTGCCGCGGCAAACTATTCCCCTTCGGCTGGTTCCAGATTTTGCGTTCCCTTTATTTCAAGCACGAGGAATGCATAGAACTGCTCCTTGTTGGAGTGCGTCCCGTTTACCGCAACAAGGGACTTATGGCACTGATTTTCAGCGACTTAATCCCCAGAATGAAGCGTGGAAAATTTGTTTACGGAGAGACCAACGCAGAGCTGGAAACCAATACCACCGTCCAGCAGCAGTGGACTATGTTCGAAACCGAGCAAAAGAAGCGTCGCAGGATTTATACAAAGAAAATCTAAACTGGCCCCCCCGCTATGGCAGATCCCGGACACCTCACTACCCTGCTCCCTCCCCTTCCGGAGAGGATGCGTCCCCTTACCCTGGACGGCTATGCCGGCCAGAAGCACCTTGTTGGGCCGGGTTGCGTGCTACGGAATATGCTGGAGTCCGGGAATATATCGTCGTTTATTCTCTGGGGCCCTCCAGGCACAGGAAAAACCACTTTGGCCCGCATTGTAGCCAATTCTGCTGGGCGTGATTTCTACACGCTGTCGGCGGTTTCCGCAGGTGTAAAAGAAGTGCGGGAGGTCTTGGACAAGGCCCGTGCAGACCGGAATTCGGTGTTTTCTGCCAATAAGAAAGGCGCTCCCATCCTGTTTATAGACGAGATTCACCGCTTCAGCAAATCGCAGCAGGATGCCTTGCTTGGTGCCGTGGAAGAAGGTCTTGTGGTGCTTATTGGCGCCACTACGGAGAACCCTTCCTTTGAGGTTATCAATCCCCTTCTCTCCCGCTGCCAGGTTTTCGTTTTGCAATCGCTTGATACAGAGGACCTTCTGGAGCTTTTGGACAGGGCTATTAAAACGGATTCCGTGCTCTCCGGAAAGGACATTACGGTCAAGGAGACGGATGCCTTGCTGCGCTTTAGCGGCGGCGATGCCAGGAAGCTTCTGAACGCCCTGGAGATTGTCGTTGACGCCAGTCCGCAGGATAAGCCTATAGTTATTGATAATCAGGCGGTTGGCCAGTATCTTCAGGAGAATGTGCTGCGCTACGACAAAGGCGGCGAGATGCATTACGATGTGATATCGGCATTTATAAAGAGTGTCAGGGGGTCGGACCCGAATGCTGCTGTTTATTATCTGGCAAGGATGCTTGACGGCGGAGAGGATCCGCTGTTCATCGCCAGGAGACTGTGCATTTTGGCTGCGGAGGATATCGGACTGGCTAACCCTAACGCCCTGCTGCTGGCAGATTCCTGTTTCCGTATCGTTAATTCGATTGGTATGCCGGAGGCCCGTATCCCCTTGTCAGAGACGGCTATTTATCTTGCATCATCGCCAAAGAGCAATTCTGCCTACATGGCAATTAATGCGGCACTTTCTGTTGTTAAGGACAACCCTACCGCCAGCGTTCCGCTGTATTTGAGGAATGCTCCTACGGAGCTTATGGCCAAGATTGGATACGCCGATGGTTATAAGTACGCGCATGATTTTCCGGGGCATTTTGTCGATTTGGAGTTTATGCCGGAAAAGCTCAAGGGTACGGTCTTTTATTATCCGGGAGAAAACAAGCATGAGGCCACTCTCAAGGCCTACCTTACTTCCTGCTGGCCAAAATACTACGGTTCCAAAAAGGACTAACCAAGAGGGAGCTGTCGCCGTAGCTGAGGAAGCGGTAGCTGTTGGCGAGGGCGTAGTCGTAAACGCGTTTCCAGTCGCCGTCAAGGAAAGCCGAAACAAGCAATATAAGCGTACTTTCCGGCTGATGAAAATTAGTCACCAGCATATCTACAAGACGGAATCTGAATCCGGGAACAATGATAATCCGCGTGCCAGCGACAAGCTGCGAAAGCCCGTTACGCTTAAGATAATCCACGATGGCACTCAAAGCATCATCGGTGCTTATATCAGAATAATCACCCTGATAAGGCGACCACTGCTCTACATCCTCAGGATGACCGTTCCTGAGAATCGACACACCTATATAATATAAAGACTCAAGCGTACGCACCGATGTTGTCCCGACTGCGACAAGGGGGACAGTCTTGGACATGAGCTTTTCAAGAAGTTCCAGCGTAACCACAAAAGGCTCACGGTGCATCTTGTGCTTGGAAACTTCTGAATCCTTTACAGGAAGGAAGGTGCCTGCTCCGACGTGAAGACACACATTTTCTATGTCGATTCCTTTGTTCTTGATACCATCAAGGACACGCTCCGTAAAGTGCAAACCGGCCGTAGGAGCAGCTACAGAGCCTCTTATGCGGGCGTAAAGGGTCTGGTAGCGCTCATGGTCGATGGCCTCCGTTTCCCTGTCAAGATAGGGTGGGATAGGAACGTTGCCACAGATTTCCAAAACAGAAGAAAAAGGCTTTCCGCCCTTCCACGAGAACTCTACAACGCCGGTCTGGCCGTCCTTTTGAATCAAGGACGCCTTCAATTCAAGGGCATCTGATTCAAAAGAGGCACCGTCGGCAGAAGAGTAAAAGGAAAGGATATCACCTTTCCAACGCTTTGAATTGCCTATCACGCACTCCCACTGACAGCGTTCTGTGCTGGCAAAGGCAAGATTATACTCTACCGGAAGAACCGGTCTAAGGCAGAAAATCTCTACAACAGCACCTGTATCACGTTTGAAATGAAGCCTGGCAGGAACAACTTTAGTGTCATTAAACACCATCATTGCGCCTTCCGGGAGCAA
This sequence comes from uncultured Prevotellaceae bacterium, assembly GCA_900314395.1. Lineage (GTDB taxonomy): Bacteria > Bacteroidota > Bacteroidia > Bacteroidales > UBA932 > Cryptobacteroides. Next base: position 9,130 of record OMVB01000045.1, read on the forward strand.
ATCCGGGAGATTTCTGAAAGAGTATGTATCAATGTCTCCGCCGCGATAATACAGAAGTTTTGATGAATCTCTTTCCGGGAGAGGATATTTTGCTATTCTGTCAGAAGTGAGCGGATAAGCGTAATCTTCTATATGAAGTTCAGGTATCATTGTAATCTCTAAAAATCAAAAATCGCGGCAAAGATACTCATTAGAACGGAAATCTGAAAATCTCATGAAGGACTTCTGTTCAGAGTTATTAACATGCAACATTTATTAATTCACAGGACATTTTTGTAAAATTTACAATAATTTACACAGATTTACACTTTGCAACAATAAAAATATAGTTTTGTAAAATAAGGGAAAGTTATAATAAATTTACAAAGTGTCTAATCTATTGGAAATCAGTAATTTATTTATATTTATTTAATTGAGTGATTTAAAAAGAGAATGTAAACACTGAAACATGTTAGTTTCATAAGGCGCATTAAGGTATTATATTTACATACTATATTCCTTTAAATCAGTTATTTACATAATATTACATAAAGTAAAGAATGGAACAAAATAGGGTATTGTTTACTTCCCTGCCCCAAAGCGGCAAAATATAGACATGTTGTAAATTCAAAATAATTGTTTTAAATTTGTAAAAACATCTGTAACAGAAATGAACACCAGGTTAGAGCAGTTTTTAGCTGCAGAAAACATCTCACAGTCGCAGCTGGCGGACACCCTTGGAGTAGCAAGGGCCAGTATCTCTCATATCCTTGCAGGAAGGAACAAGCCCGGATACGAGTTTATCACCAATCTGATGCGCTGCTACCCTGCCCTGAATCCCGAGTGGCTTTTGCTTGGAAAGGGTAAGATGTACAAAGAGCCTGTCACTACCCTCTTCGATACCCCTGACGAGCCCACTGACTTCGATACCCCTGACGAGCCCACTGATGAACCTGAAAATCAAGAACTTACAGATAATCCGAAAACGGCTCCTGCAGCATCGGACCGTAAAATAATCCGTGTGATAGCTTTTTACAGCGACGGCACATTCGAAGAGCTTAGCTAAGTTTTTTGTAACCAATCAAAAAACTTTTGCTATATTTACAGTATGTATAAGATATTAAGTTTCTTTCTATCCTTTCTGAATGCAGAGAGGCTGCACAAGACGCTGCTGTCATGTGTAGCAGTGATGGACCGTTTCCGTATCTTCCACCCTCTGACAAGATTTCTGTACAAGAAAACGGACAGTTCCCTGGAAAGGACAGTCTTCAATATAAAGTTCAAGAATCCCGTAGGTCTGGCCGCCGGAGTAGATACCAGCGGCAAATATTGCCGCCAGCTGTCAAACCTGGGCCTGGGCTTCGTGGAAATCGGCTCGGTCACTCCCCTTCCTCAGAAAGGAAATCCCGCTCCCAGGCTGTTCAGGCTGCCAAAAGACAAGGCTATCATCGCAAGAATGGGATATAACAACGACGGAGTCAAGGCGGTGATAGAAAACCTGAAAAAATCCCGGCCATCGGCAATAATTGCGGCAAATATATCAAAAAACAGCATATCGGAGGGCGATAAGATTGCCAAGGATTACGGCTACTGCTTCTCTATGCTGTACGACTTTGTGGATATGTTCGTCGTCAACATTTCATGTTCATTCGCCGACGGTAAGCAGCCGGATATTTCATATTTGTCAGAGATTCTGGACGAGATTCTGGATACCAGGATGACTCTGGACCAATACAAACCGGTTCTTTTGAAGATTTCTCCGGACATCGGACACTCCCAGGTGGATGAAATCCTAGATTACGCCCTTCTGTCCGGCATAGACGGCATCGTGGCGGGCGGTTCCACCTCCGGGCGTGAAAACCTTGCCACAAGGCCTAAAAAGCTGGAAAACATAGGCGAGGGACGGCTGTCCGGGGCTCCTCTTTTCCAGAAGAATCTGGAACTGGTCAAATATATCAACGAAAAAACCAAGGGCCGCCTGCCCATAATCGGCTGCGGAGGCATAATGACGCCCCAGAATGCCAAGGAAATGCTTGACGCAGGGGCTTCGCTCATAGAGATTTGCACCGGATTCTTCTACGACGGACCATCACTGGTCAAAAAGATCAACAAATATCTGATTTCCAACAATGCTTAAAGCATCCATTTGTACAATCGGCGACGAGCTGCTGATAGGGCAGGTGATTGACACCAACTCCGCCCACATCTCGCGTGCCATAGGTGCCATCGGCGCAAAAGTAACCGCTATGGTATCTATCCCGGACGACGGTTCCAGGATAATATCGGACCTTAAGGCCCAACTGGCTGATAATGATATAGTTATAACAACGGGAGGTCTTGGGCCCACGAAGGACGACATCACAAAACAGGCGCTCGCCACACTGTCCGGAACGGACAAATATTACATGCATGAGGGCCAGCTGCAAATTGTTCACGAGATTCTGAAAAGCCGCGGGCTGGACGTCCTGGACATAAACCGCCAGCAGGCCATGGTGCCGGACACCTGCGAGGTCATCCTGAACAAGCGTGGAACCGCCCCTGTTATGGTATTCAGGGGCCTTGGGAAGGGTAATTCAACCCTTTACGCAATGCCGGGAGTCCCTTTTGAGACAGAGGCTGCGCTGCCGGATGTCGTTGCAGATATCGTGGCTCATTACCCTACGGACAACATCCTGCACAGGAATATCATGACCTACGGCATGGCGGAATCTGCACTGGCAAAGAAGATTTCGGACTGGGAAGATGCCCTGCCAAAGGAAGTTCACCTGGCTTATCTGCCGGATCCACTGAAAGGTGTAAGACTGCGCCTTTCCATATACAGCGGCAGTCTGGATAACGAGACGCAAGTACTTGATAATAAAATAGATGAGCTTTCCAAGATACTGGGCGACGTCATCTATTCATTTCAGGACGACACCCTTGAAGAAGCGATTGGAAGGATATTGAAGGAAAACAACCTTACCCTTAGCGCCGCGGAATCCTGCACCGGTGGCGAAATCGCCCACCTCATTACCACGGTTCCGGGATCGTCGGCTTATTTCCTGGGCTCAGTGACCTCCTATGCTGTTTCCGTAAAGGAAAAGGTGCTTGGGGTGCCCGCGGAAGTTATTGAAAAATACGGAGTTGTAAGCAGTGAAACCGCCTGCGCCATGGCCGACGGCGTAAGAAAGCTCACCGGCAGCGACTACGCCGTGTCCACCACAGGCTATGCAGGTCCGGGAGGCGGCGACGAGCGCTACCCGGAGGGCACGGTATGGGTTGGCGTGGCCACCCCGGAAGGTGTTTTCTCTGAAAAATTCAATTACAAGAACGACAGAAGGCGGAACATCCAGCGGTTTGCGGCGTCCGCCCTGCACTTCCTGCTTAAGCAGATTCAACGTCAGAGAACACTCTAAGGAAGTTTTCCCCGGCAATTTTCTCTATTGCATCGTCGTTATAACCGCGGCGGTGCAATTCTTCTAATAGAACAGGCATCTTGGAGGCGTTCTCCAGGCCTGCAGGAGGCACAACGATGCCGTCAAAGTCGGACCCGAAGCCCACGCTCTCTATTCCCGCAACGTTCACCGCATGGTCTATATGGTCAACAATACGCCTGTAAGAAGGCCTGTCAAGGGCCAGGAGGCGCTCCTGCATGTTGTCCCAGGCCTGGCGCTTGGCAGCATCGGCAGGATCTGCAATGAACTGAGCCTCTACGGCATCGGCCTCGTCACTTAAAGGATTGGCAGAGAAAGAGGCGTTGAATTCATCGGACAGGAAGGCCGGGTAGAAGTTTATCTGGATTACTCCCCCCTTGTCCGCCAGGGCGCGCAGCATTTTGTCGTCCATATTTCGCCTGTGGGAGGCCAGGGCGCGGCAGCATGAGTGCGTGCTTACCACAGGGGTGGCCGATGCGTCCAGGGCGTCGTAAAACGTCTTGTCGGAGGCATGTGCAAGGTCTACTATCATGCCCAGTCTGTTCATTGCATCAATGATCTCTTCCCCGAAGGGACTCAGTCCGTTCCAGGTAGTGCCCTGGGAGGCGCTGTCGGCAATCTGGTTGTCTCCGTTATGTGTAAGCGTCAGATACCTTACCCCCTTTCTGTAAAGCTCCTCCAGAGCAGCAACAGACTTGCCGATCGGGTTGCCGTTTTCCATTCCGAACAAAATGGAAATCAAGCCGTTAGCCTTGTTTTCACGAATTTCCCTTACACTGGTGGCAAGCTTTACATAATCGCAGGCTTCTACAGCCTCGCGGCTCTTGTCCAGCATCTTGTGGACATACGGCAAAGCCTCTTCCTGAGGCATGCTCTGGGACGTATAAAGCGCGAAAAAACAGGCATCGACTCCCCCTTCGCGAAGCTTGGGGAAGTCGATGTGTCCTAAACGGCTTCTCTGCCCCAGATCGCGCAGGCGGACCACCTGGGAAGGTGTATCACAGTGCGAATCCAGAACAATCATAGCCTATTTCTTTCCGTTATAACGTGTAATGTTTGACTTTTCTACTTTGACAATCTCCACTGAAGGATCGCTCATGAAGGAAACGAGGCTGCCTCCCTTAAGGTCCAGCTTCAGGATCTTGGAAGCGTTCAGGTAAGCCTTGCCGCCCACCATGGCTACGTCCGCCTTCTCCAGGTTGTAGGAGGTCATGTCAAGCTCTGCGGAGTTCTTGCTGGCCAGACCCAGTTCCTTGGCTGTTCCGTTGCAAATTACAACCTTGGCGGAGCCGGCATTGTTCACGTTGATAATATTGGAATCACCGGCAATCTCCAAAGCGGCGGAATTGTCTGTCTTAACGGTAAGTTCCTGGCAGGAATCAAGTTCCACCTTTACGTTGGACTTCTTTCCGCTCTTGACCAAAACCTTGGGAGAGGCGAACTTAACGGCTGCTACAGCCTTTCCAAGAGCCTCCAGGGAAGCGTTCTTGGCAATAATGTTAAGGCCGCTGATAGTGGTCTCGTCGTCCATGGAAAGGGTGAAACCGTCTACGTTGAAGTGAGTGCTTGAGGCGTCCACCTTAACGTTGTCCTTGAGAGTGAGCGATGCGAACCCGGGAGTATAAACAGTGGCTTTGAGCACCATTTTGGGGGCGTTTTTGCCTTTGTAATACTTCTTCTGGTCCTTTGTCATGCTCTTTGTGTCAAAGGAAAGGATAAGGGTATTGCCCTTCTGGTATATCTGAACCAGGTCTTCAACCATCTGATCCACAATCCATTCCACCTTTGACTCGCCTTCCTTGATAACGATATCAAAGTTGTAGGAAGCCTCTATGTTCGTAAAATTAGAGAACTCATTTGACTTTGTCACAGTCTGAGCCTTGGCGCCGATGCTGCCAAGAATCATCATCGCTCCGATGAGA
>OMVB01000040.1 GCA_900314395.1 uncultured Prevotellaceae bacterium
CGACGGTTAAAAGTGCCCTGCAAATCCTTGCAATGTTTGCAAGAATTTGGAAATGAGGAAATTATGTCTAATATAAGAGTTCTTAAGAAAAGCAAATCTTTGCAAGGTTTGCAAGGATTTGGAGACGCTCTTTCAATGCTATATCTTTGCAAAAAAGAACTGCTTATGGACTCAATCCTCAAACTCCAGCCCGATAACGTCTGGTTCACATCGGACACCCACTTCGGTCACGAGAACATCATCCGCTTCTGCAATCGTCCTTTCAAAAACGCGGAGGAGATGAACGCCGAGCTCATCAAACGCTGGCGGGAGACCGTCCCGGGCGACGGTATTGTTTTCCACCTTGGAGACTTCGCTCACGGCAGTTCGCGCCTCTGGAACGACATCCTGAGTGCACTCCCCGGCCACAAATACCTCATCCTTGGCAACCACGACATGAAAAGTCTCCGCCAGGGGTACATGAGTAAATTCGAACATGTCGCCCAGCAGATGACCATCCGCGTGGGCGGACAGGCCATCGTCCTCAACCACAATCCATTCCTCTGTTACGGCGGTTCCTATCGGGATGTCTGGCAACTCTTCGGCCACGTTCATAGCGGTCCCGTCAGCCATACCGGACTGGACCATCCGCGCCTAAAGATGCTCTTCCCGCTCCAGTACGATGTAGGCGTTGACAACAACGACTTCCGTCCTATCTCCTTTGCAGAAGTCAAGGCCAAGATTGAAGCTCAGGTAGCTGCAGCCCGTGCTGCCGCTGGCATCAAGGCCGATGTCCCTACTCCGGAAGTCCGCCGAATCGTCTTTCTGGATGAGGGTGCTGTCATCGGGCAGTCAGAGCTCACCCGCCTCAAGTACGCCGCCACTGACATCATCCGCCTGGATTTCACAGGCTCCACGCCCGTCAAGGAAGCCATCGCAAGTCGCGTCAGCCTTCTCATAGGCAACATCCGGTATGTCTACATCGGCTCACGGCCATTGGATGATTTCCGGTATGTTCCTCTGCAGCCGAACGCACCCATCACTATGAAAGAGGTTGAAGCCGCAATAAAGATACTGTAAAACCCATTCGTGCCGGTACCGGCCACATGGCTTGGCAGGATACGAGTACTCTCGCATCAAGAAAAGCCTATTCTGGCACTATCTCCATGCAGTTTCTCCTCACGGCATAGCCTCTTGATCTCCTGAAGTTCCGGCTCCTTGCCGCCTAGTACCTCCTTGATGGTTACTTTGCGGACGACATTGTCAATCTCTCCGCCGCTGAAAGAGAAAGATGCGGCTAGGTCCTGTGCGGCCTCTTCGGCAAGAGCCGGCATCTTGGACAGCCAGATGCTTTTCCGGGCTTCCAGCACCGGCTTTTCAAACTTGATTTTGAAGAGGAAGCGCCGTTCAAAGGCACTATCCAGGTTATCGGCCATATTGGTGGTGGCGATTAGGATACCATCCAGGCGCTCAATCTCTTCCAGAATGATGTTCTGGATGGTATTCTCTGTCTGCGCCACGTTGGAGGAATCGGAGTCTTTGCGCTTTGAAAAGATACCATCGGCCTCATTGAAAAGCAAGATGGGACGTTTTTCACTGTGCTCACAAATGTCCTCATACTTTTTGAAAACCCCTTTGATGAGTTTTTCGCTCTCTCCGAACCAACAAGACTTGGTGGAGCTGATGTCCACATGATAGATGGCCCTCCCGGTGGCTCTTGCTATTTGCATTACGCTTTCCGTTTTACCTGTTCCTGACGGGCCATAGAGCAGCACAGCTATTCCCCTTTGCATCTTCCGCTCTTCCAAACGCTTACGAAGTTCGGCATAATTGCTCTCCTCCAAACTTTTCTGCAACAGGTCAATCTGCTCTTGGAGCTCAGTACTGAAATAGAGTTTCCTTTCCTCAATCTTTTCAGGGGAATAATAATCTCTATCGCTAATCTTCTCCATGAAATTCCGGGCATCATCGCCAAAAAAGAGTCGCTTTCCGTTATCCGTGAGCGTTAATACAGAATTGTCGAAGAAGCCCTGCTTGCTGCACTCCACCAACTTGCCCTTCTGGAGCGGATGCTCTTCGGCCTTGAACTTGTGCGACTCCCTCACTGCCCGAGCCTTTGGATAAACACAGGACAGGTCCGAAAGTGCAAAAGAGTCATCCTCCATACATTCATGGCAAACCAGATAAAAAAGGAGCCGATCCAAATCGTCATAATCCATTTCCAGCTTCTCCACAAAGGGGAGGTGATTATTCGCTATCTCCAGGCGGAACATCTTCTTCTTGAGCTCTTCCGAGAATCCGGGCCGATTCTCATCGGCATCCCTGTATATCTTCTTGATGGACGATGCAAAGCCGTAGCAGTCAAGGCCTTCCGTCGGCTTAATAAAAGCCTTGGCCATATCTCCCAAGAACAGTTTGACGCCCTCGTTCGTCAATTTCACGTTGCCTTCACCCACGCCTTCCACCCATTCTTCCTTGAGCAGCGGATTCTCCAGTTGCAAAATCGAGCCACGGACAGACAAGCGCTTCCCTGGAGAATCAAAAATGTCATTCAAAACATCTGACAATTCCGTTTCCCGGTCTATTCCGAGGGTATAGTCATCACATATAACATAGAACAGAACCCTGTCTTCGATACCCAGTCCCTTCTCCCGCAGCGTCTTGACCATTTCGAATGCCTGAAACGCATCCTCCATCTGCTTAATATTCCCAAGCAGTTCCTGCGTGTCCCATCCTTCCTTTCTTCTGGAATCGACCATCTTGGAGACAATACTGCAGAAGTCACATTGGTCCAGCACTTTTTGTTTCTCGGCTTTGGGCTTCTTCTTCAATTCCTTTCCTTGAAAAATAGCTTCCAGAACAGTGGGATTCACCCTATACCGCCGTTTTAAAGGCGACCAGGCCATCCCGTTCTCCAGCGTCAGGAAGCCCTGCCGCTCTAAGTCATCCAAAAAGCAATAATACCCCATCACATCCAGAACTGGGCAATTGAAATAGTTTGCAAGATCCGTAATGCTGGTGGCAGTTTCCGTTAAATCACGGTCGAAAACCGGAACGAAGGCCAGCGCTTCCATTCCATTCATGCCCGTGCATTGAGACAACGCCTTCATTGCGTCCAACGCCTTGTTGATGCTCTGATTGGTTAGCCCCTTCCCCTTCAGCACTTTGGAGATGGCATGGATACAATTGATTGGGCTGACCTTTCCATCCCGGCCCAGCAAGCTTTCAGGGGTATATGTGTAACGGTTCGTCATGCTTCATTTTTCTGCAAAGGTAGCCTGTCTTGAACGTCCCTGCAAATCCTTGCAATGTTTGCAAAGATTTGCTTTTCTCAGGAAGTTTTCTATTAGACATAATTTCCTCATTTCCAAATTCTTGCAAGCCTTGCAAAGATTTGCCGAGGTGTTGCAGGCGCTGTATCTT
>OMVB01000187.1 GCA_900314395.1 uncultured Prevotellaceae bacterium
TTGAAGGTAGAGGCCGGTGCAAAGGGTGACGCTGATACCAAAGCGCTGTCGATGAACCCGGACGGCACCATCAAGTCGGAATGGGCGCAAGGTGATGCGGTAAAGGTCCATAAGTATTTGGATAACGGACAACTCTCGCTTGTTGCCAACATCGGCACTCTCTCAGCTGAGACGAGCGGTGCCCATACCACATTCTCCGGCTCTTTGACTTCAGTCGAAGGTCTCTCCGTAGGATCGAAGTTGCGTCTATCCTATCCGGATTACAATACTGATTATCGGGGTCAGGACGGAACGCTGCAGTATATCTCCGATCATTGCAATTTCTCCTTTGCCGAGGTGGAGATTACGGAGTTGAACACGGATACGAAAGTGATCACTACTACCAATGCTGCCTTCAAAAACTGCCAGGCCATCTGGAAAATGAAGTTCAAGGATGCGAATGGCGACATCAAAGTAACAAGTGTCACGATTGCCGCAGACCATATTAGGAGCTATGAGACCGGGTCCCTTGCTTTTGGTGGGCAGATAACCATTACGCCGGCCACTCCGGCCAACGAAATCTGGGTGGCCGTCTATTCGATGAACCGTGATAATAACTATGTGATCAAGTGTGTCACAGATGATTCCAGGAAACTGAGTTGCGTTAAGAAAGGGAACCTTAAATCCGGGAAGTATTATACTTCTACGCTGACAATGGAACCCATCGATGCAAACTTCATCACAGAAATCAACACTGTATCTGATTTGGTTCAGTTATCCAATGAAGTTAGTATCGGTAAGACCTATGAAGGTCAGACGGTGACGCTAAAGAATGATTTGAACCTTTCCGAAATAGTTAATTTCCAGCCCATTGGCCTAAGTGCTACGCTTCCTTTCAAAGGGAGTTTCAACGGTAATCACAAGACCATCTCCAACCTGAAGATTACTACGGAAAGCAGTTCTGCAAATTACACAGGCCTGTTTGGCTATATATCCGGAACTGCAACTTCTGTCTATGACCTCACGCTGACTGATTGTACGATAACGTCGAGTAATGATAATAAAACAGGCGGAATAGCTGGTTTCTCAGAAGGCACGTTTACTAATTGTCACGTGACCGGGAGCGTCACTGGGCAAACAAGTGTTGGCGGCATCATCGGCAATGCATCAAATAATAATGTTTCAATAAGTGGATGTACTTTTCACGGCACTGTAACTGCTGAGAAAGCCAATGGAGGCAATGCCGGCGGAATCGTCAGTCTTTGTGGTCCTAAACTAGTGAATTGCACCAATTACGGAACGGTTACTGGAACGGAAAGAGCCGGAGGTATCACATCGCAAACCCAGAACTCCGCCATAGATGCAATCACCTCCTGCATAAACTATGGTGATGTGACAGGAAGAACGCGCGTAGGCGGTATTGTCGGCCAAGCCACCGGAGCAATGGGGATTATCAATTGCACCAATCACGGGAAGGTAAAGAGTAATGGTAAAGGATGGTTTAACCACAACTCTTCAAAGAACGAGAACTTATATGGCAGTTTTACGGGTGGTATAGTCGGATGGAACGATCATGAAGGAAGCGAGACGATCATATCCGGCTGCATTAATAATGGAGCCGTAGAGGCCGTTGACAATTATGTCGGTGGCATCATAGGCTGGGCCTCCTTAACTAATAACTCTACGGACAATCATGATACTTACATAACAATTACCGGTTGTGAGAATAACGGCGCGGTGCAATCGGCAAAGAATTGTGTCGGCGGTATCATCGGAGCAACTTCCGTGGGGCATAAGAATGCCATTATCCGGATCCTCTCTTGCGTAAATGAGAGTTCTGTCACCGGAGTCAACTATGTGGGCGGTATCGCCGGACAATTGAATGGAACCACGTATAACTATGCGGAAATCAGCGGTGCAGGACCGTCCAAGAACAATCTTGAGAACAATCTCAATCTGGGGGCTGTTTCCGGAACTTCTTATAAAGGTGGAATCGCAGGAGGACGGCATAACGACACGTATGGCCAGTTCAACTATGTGTCCAACTATTATACTTCGGCCAGCATAGTCTCCGGCGGCGTGAACGGCGTTGACCAGGAGGGCGCCAGGTGTGCTTACCAGATTATCGGCGCCGGTGGCGTAACCGTGACGCCTTCCACGCCAGAAGACGTGCTGCACGA